>NZ_JASPFZ010000029.1:0-5509 GCF_030227355.1 Corynebacterium sp. MSK310 | reverse complement strand
GCGCCTGATGTCTTTGAAACCAAGTCTTCGGCTATACTGACCACAGCAGCATAGCTAGCCCCCGATGTGTCCACTTTCCGGGGGTCAGGCCCCCCACCGTCAGTTACAGATACACCACGCTACTGGACGCAACCATTCAAAGGTGAACTGTGCTGTCGTGTTTTAGGCTAATGCGCGCGCGGGGGTTTCGCAATACTCTCACGCTGGGACGCTCGCCATTCCTCCCTTGCTACAGGTAAGAGTTGTGCAGTCGTGTGATGCCGTCTTATATACAGACGTCACCCCCTGCCGTATGGCTAAACTATGGAAAATATATGTTTCCGAGCATGTAGCACTACCTGCAGCTTTTATCTTTTGGTTAAATCGTCACCCCTCCCGATTTCTGGATAAAACAATCGCGACCACGATCAATGCCGCGCCGACCATTAGCTCGTCACTATGCACACTCAGCCATGAGCAGCTGGCGGCAATGGACGCTATTAATGCGATGAATACCAGCCCGGCTTTCGGTAAAGTGAAGCGTCTTAGGCAGAGTTCAACCCTTCCTTAGCTGAGGTAGGAACTAAACCCCGGACGCTTCATCCCCCTAGGCGTGTTCCGTTTAGGTTAGGTCGGAAACGAGAAAAGGGCATCAAGGGCGGATTTCAATAACTCCTTGTGGCGGGATTCTGAATCCAAATCTCCCTGACACTCTCAAGGCGTCACAACTCCATAGTTAAGAGCTACTTAACCCTTATGTACCCTTTTTGATAGATGCACCAATTTGGCCACAGTACCCGCATGAGTACTGTGGCCAAGTTTTGGAAGACAGTTTAGCAAGATCCTATCACTTTTTATCAAGTGATTAATAAACTGCTAGCTCCACTTAAAACACCGATCATGCCGCTGCTCGACGAAAGACTATATGGTTATTGGGCCAGAAAAAGTAGCAGATGGCTAGGAACGCCACGACTATTCGCCCAACCAAGCTAGGGAAGAAAGCTGTAATAGCTATCGTTGCAGCAAAGAGGAAAATGGAACGCACACGATGCATCCAAGGAGATACCGCTTTTTCACCCATGATCATGGAAATACCAAAAAGGATTACTCCCAATATTGAATAGAGCCACAAATATCCAGAATTGAAAAAGTGCTCAACTCCATGTTTCTCAATAATATCCGAGGGGAATATAGTGACAAAAGCCCACAGAGATTCTGGAAAGCGAATAAACTTTGGATCTTTATCCGTCCGCATTAGTCATCCTCAATCTCTGCGGTAATTGGCGGAAATCCCCACTTAGAGTACCAGGTAATACCTTTACCCTGCGCGACCGCCCCTGTGATTTTAGTAGCGAGATCGACAAAGTAAGTTGCCCCAAGAAGGCCGGCAGCGCCAGAAATAGCAGCTCCGATCGGCTCGCCTGCTACAGCACCCCAAGCAAAGAATGCCGCCTCAAGAGCAGCTGGCCCTTCCATTGCCGCTGCGGTAAGAGTTGCAGCCGTCCCAACCGTCAAATCGCTATTTGATATGTGGCCGAGCTTGTGATCATATGTAGTGACAATTTTTGGCTCGTTTTCCTTGTGCTGAACAATGCTTTCATCCTCAGCAAGCACTGAGTGGAAAAAACTGACATCTTTGTCTTCGAAACCATAATCACTACGAAGCTGATCATCGTTGAGATCGGACTTGAGGTTACCCTCATCGTCGTAATCAATATGTTCACCGACGTTACTAATTAGCTCAAGCTGCTTCTTCTCTTCAGGAGTGATCTCCTTAAGAGACCTATCAAATTGCTCTTCAGACCAAACAGGAGTTTTCTCTGCTTGTTCAACCGTTTCGGCAGAAGCTGCGGGGGCAATACCTGCAGTGATTAGAGACACAACTGTCAGAAGTGCGACTCGATTCATGATAGAACCTTTCTGTATCGATAGGCGGAACAAATCTAGGATACACGCCATCCTGACATCCCGCTTCTCAGATGAGCCGCATCCTACAGCATGTGGAATACTCTCGCTGGTGGAATGAGAATTGCGGGATTCCCGATGTTTCATAAATGAGAGTTCTCGCCTGTGATAGGTTCAATCAAAATGATATTCGCGAATTGCTCCGAGTAGCCAACACGGCTTTGAGCCATTCAATAAGCCCGAACCCGGTAGCTCCAGGGGCAAGCTCGAAGGTGCTGCGCCGGACGAAGGAGCCATCGGCGGGGACTGCTCGAACAGCCACCAGGTTTTCCCGTCGGTGAGGATTCCGTTGTAGCGGGAACCATCTTGGCTCATGTGGGTAGTGACGTAGCCAGCGAGTTGGTTGATGTAGTCCGCGTCGGCGCTCTCGTTGGTGAGCCGCTTTTTTACTTCGATGACAGTGGCTCCGGTGGCGATGTCGATTCGTCGGTGAGAACCATCACCGATCTGCTCTTCCAACCGTGGGGTATCCAGGTCGAAGTCGGCGGTAGTCAGCAGGGTCTTGATGTCGGACTGAATGTCAGCTTCAGTGCGCTCAGTGGCGTCTGGGGACGCCAGGCGAGTGATCAGGGATTGTGGTGTGGTCATGGCTTTCTAAGGTGGGTAGGTAAGTCTTAGTTGTTGATTCTTTCACAACGCACCCGTAACAAGGGCTGGTTGGTGGCAACCAAATCTTTGATTTGGGCGGCAGCCCAACGAGCCGCAAGGCGAGGCGGGAGTATAAACCATAACCCACAATATGACGGTTCTGTTGGTTGATCGGCTGGGGATATAGATCTACAGGGATATAGTTATAAGCCACCTGGGAAAATAGGTAAACCCCTGTGTATAACTAGCAAGATGATGGCAGATCAGCGCAAAGTGCTTTCAGGTAAAAAGAAAGCGCGCCGGAGGGCGCTAGTCTTCTGTGTTCTGTCTAGTCGAGTTCTGGACGAGACGGCCGCTGTCGGACTGAGGTGACTGTCTTGATCAACGTGACACCGGTCAGTATTGGAGGTAATTCCAGCGTTAGGCCACACACAGAATGTCATGAATGGCCTTCTTGATGTCGTTGCGAAAGTTTCTTCGCTCTACCGCAGTAGTCCATTTTGTCGAAAAGTTCTCGGCGATCATATCCGAGGTGAAGGTGTAGGCTTCCCGATTGTTTTAGCGGTACTGTTGCAAAGTTGGGCGGAGAGCAGCGAAGACTCAGTTTCTCATTCCCTGACGGCCGCTGCGTGTGGGCGTTGTTAGGCCGTCTCGAAGACCTGGTTGACGATCACCGCGTCCGGGTTCGGTTGCCCGTAGGCAAACATCGTGCCTTGCCCTTTCCGCAATGAGTGCATCGCCTCCATCCCTTTCAACGTCCGATATGCAGATATCCGGTTCTTAAACGCGCCTTTTGGCCCGAGGATCCGCTTCAGCCGACCATGGTCGCCTTCCAGGATGTTGTTGAGGTATTTCACCTGCCGGTGTTCCACTGTTGGCGGGCAGATTCCCTCTGACTTTAACTCGGCGATTGCCCTGGCTAGGGAGGGTGCTTTATCGGCGTTGATCACTCTGGGATACCCGGCTGACGCATTGGATCTGACGGCCTTGGCCAGGAAACACTTCGCTGCGGCCACGTTCCGATTCGAAGAGAGGTAAAAGCCCAAGGTCTGGCCACCGGCGGTGATCGCCCGATAGAGGTAGCACCACCTGCCGCCAACCCGAGAGTGTCAGGAAGTTTGTGTGTGAGGCTCTGATCTAGAAGGAGTTTCACAGATAATGACTACTGTGTCACCGAAGAAAAACCATGACCCGGCGAGGGTCAACGACATCAGTGAGAAGCTGATGGAAAATCCTTAAGCTCGCCAGCTTGATCGGCGAGCTGTCGACGTCCACCGATGACGCCAGCGAGCTGGTCAAAGGCCTGTTGCAGGCTTCGATTAACGCTGGTCTCCAGGCAGAGATGGATGCGCATTTGGGCTATAGCCATTCCGACCGCAAGGCCAAAGCCCAGGTGGAAACCGCACAGAGCAGCAATCACCGCAACGGGTCGTACACCAAAACCGTCAACTCTGGCTACGGCGCGGTGGAAGTGACCGTGCCCAGGGATCGCGCCGGCACGTTTACTCCCCGGATGATGCCCAAGGGCACACGTCGGCTCACAGAGCTCGACGACATGATTATCTCGCTGTACGCCGGCGGGATGACCGTGCGCGATATTTGCCACCATCTCGCAACCACCCTCGGTGTGGATATGAGCCCGGATACGATCAGCACCATTACCGACGCGGTCTTGGAAGAGGTCATGATCTGGCAAAACCGCCAGTGAGATGAGTTCTACCCGGTGATCTTCCTCGACGCGCTACGCGTTAAAATCCGCGATGGCCACCGCGTGGTCAACAAGTCCTGCTACATGGCGGTTGGTGTCGACATGGACGGCATCAAGCACATCCTGGGATTGTGGATCGCGGACAATGAAGGCGCCGCATTGTGGGCATCGGTGTGTGCGGATCTGGCTAACCGCGGTGTCCAAGACGTGTTCATCGTGTGCTGCGACGGGCTCAAAGGCCTGCCGGAAGCCGTGGAGGCAACCTGGCCGAATTCCATGGTGCAGACCTGTATTGTGCACCTGATTCGGGCTGCGAACCGGTGGGTGTCCTACCAGGACCGCAAATCAGTCTCCCGCGTACTGCGTGAGGTCTACACAGCCGCTAACGAGGACACTGCACGTGCCAGCCTGGATGCCTTCGAGGCCAGTGAACTTGGCCGGAAATACCCCCAGTCGGTCAAAGTCTGGCGGGACGCATGGGAGCGGTTCGTGCCGTTTCTGCAGTTCCCGCCAGCGGCGCGGCGAGTGCTCTACACCACCAACTCGATCGAATCGCTCAACGCCCAACTGCGTAAAGCTACCCGTAACCGGGGGCAATTCCCGAACGATACTGCCGCACTGAAGACGCTGTGGCTGATGATCTGCGACATCGAAGACAAGCGCGCTGCCCAGCGAGCGAAGAAAACAAAACGCGACGTTGAATGCAACGGCTATATTGAAGGAGCGAAAGCCACCGGGTGGAAACAAGCCATCAACCAACTAGCTGTGGCCTACCCCAACCGATTCGCGGATTACTTGTAAACCAAGCCCCCGCACACAAAGAATCGGACACTCTCCCGTGGGACACAATTTACCAGCGAGCAGCTCTGGGAGGTGTGCCGCAATTTGGGCATTGCTCAATCCGTGGGGCGTACCGGAGTGTGTTTCGATAACGCGATGGCTGAGTCGTTCTGGTCGACGCTTAAGACCGAGTTCTACGACCGGAAGCGCTGGGCCACCCGCGATGCTGCGCGTCAGGCTGTGGCTTGCTGGATTGAAGTGGTCTACAACCGTCGACGTCGGCACTCCGCCCTCGGGATGGTCAGCCCCGTCGATTTCGAGAACCACACCAGCCTAACCACCAGCAGAAAAGAATTAGCTGCCTAACCACTAGGTAGCTCTACTACGTGTCCACGATTTGCGGGCAACCCTAACGCCCACACCGCGCACTAGGACGACACACCCCACACCACAGCTACACCACCGGCACAAAAGCCAGCCCCAACGACA
>NZ_JASPFZ010000028.1:0-5627 GCF_030227355.1 Corynebacterium sp. MSK310 | reverse complement strand
CAAAATGGTAATAAGAAGGCCGCTGCTTAACCCCTAAGCAGCTTAACTACGTGTCCACGATTTGCGGGCAACCCTACCTTTCGTTTGGGGAAATGGTTGCGTACTGGTTTTGTACGTGAATTTTACCGTAGTTGGTGTGTGGGGGTGGTGCAATTTTAGTGGGGGTGGTTGTGGAGTTTGGTTAGTTGGTTGATTTGGATTTTGCCCATGATGTTGCGTGGGAGTTTGTCGATGAAGTGGACATCTCGGGGGATGGAGTGGTCGGCGAGGTTTTGGGCGACGTGTTGTTGGATTTGTTTTGGGGTGAGGGTGTGGGGTTTGTGTGTGACGACGTAGGCGGCGATTCTTTGGAATGTGTCTTTGTCTTCGACTCCGATGCATGCTGCTTCGGCGATTTCGGGCATTGATTCGATGGTTGCTGTTACTGATTCTGGGTGGACGTTTTCTCCGCCGACGATGATCATTGAGTCTGAGCGGCCGAGGACGTGGAGTTGGTTGTTGTTATCGATGTATCCGGTGTCGCCCATTTGTAGCATTCCGTCTTGGGTGTATGGGGGTTTCTTGTTTGGGTTGGTGTAGCCGGTGAGCATCATGGGGCTTTTGATGGTGATTTGGCCGGTTTTTCCTTGCGGTAGGGGGTTTCCTTGTGGGTCGCGAATGGTGACTTGGACGCCTGTTACTGGTGTTCCTACTGTGGTGGGGTCGTTGGCGAGTTGTTGGGGGTTAGCGCAGGCGATGAGGTCGGCTTCGGTGGAGCCGTAGATGGTGGTGAGGATGGGGCGTCCGAAGTGTTGGTTTACGTCGTGGACGAGTTGTGGGGTGACTTTGTTTCCGCCGGAGCCTATCCATTTTAGGCTGCTCATGTCGTATTTTTTGTCGAGCATGTTTTTGTAGAAGATTGGGGAGGTTACGGCGCCGTCGCATTTGTATTTTTGGATGATTTGCATGCCTTTGTCGGGGTCGAAGTGCCGGGACATGATCATTGTGCAGGTTCCTGCGATGGCGATGTTGAGGGCTCCGATGCCCCAGGTGTGGAAGAGGGTGCAGGGGATGTAGACGGTTTGGTTGGCGTGCCAGTCGAGGTTGTCGAGGATGGCGCCGAGGGTTACTGGGAAGGTGGGTTCTTTGCGTTGGATTCCTTTGGGGGTTCCTGTTGTGCCGGAGGAGTAGAGGATGTAGGGGGTTTGTTTGGGGATGAGGGGGAGTTTGATTTTTTGGGTGGTTTGGGTGATGTGGTTGAGGGTGATGTGGTTTGGGTTTGGGGTTGTTGTGGTGTCGTTGATGATGATTTTATCGGTGTTGTGGGGGATTTTGGGGAGGAATTCGGGGTCGGTGATGATGAGTTTGATGTTGTTTTGTTGGATGAGGTTTTTGATTTGTTCTGGGGAGCCTTGGATGTTGAGCATGTTGGCTATTGCGCCGTTGTAGGAGCGGGCGAGGATTGCTGTGGCGGCTCCGGAGGAGTTGCGGGCTAGGATTCCGTAGTTGAGTTGGTGGGGTTTGAGGTTGTGTTGCTGTGCGTAGTTTGTGAGCCATTGGGCGAGGCTGCGTGCGTTGTGGCGGAGTTGTGCGTAGGTGAGTTGTGTGTCGTCGTCAATGATTGCTGTGGTATTTGGGGCTATTTGGTAGGCGGTTTCGAGGTTGCTTGCGGGGGAGAAGCGGTAGCGGGCGATGTTGCGGAGGCCTAGTAGTTTTGCTTTTGCTGGTGCGTTGTGGGTTAGGAATCCGCGTTGTTTGGTCATTTTGAGCATGTGCTGCATGCCTTGGATGGTTTCTTTGGTGGTGTTGAGTTTATTGGTGGTGTTCATTTGTTCTCCTTCTGTGTTTGGGTTAGTGGATGTTGCGTGCGATTTCTTGGGCCATGTGTTTTTGGCCTAGTGAGGTGGGGTGGGCGATGAGGTTTTGTTCGGGTAGGCCGTAGTAGTTGGAGTTTCGTTGGTGTGGGGGTTTGCACCATCCTTCGGGGTCGTTTGGTGGGGTGATGTAGTTAGTGTGTGTTTCTTGTGCTGCTTGTCGGATGGTGTTGTTGACTTCGGTGAGGAAGTTGTTGATGTATTTGCGGTCGTTGAGGGAGAGGTAGCCGCTTTCGGGGCAGCGGTGTTCTGGGGTGGCTGCTGTGTAGTATCCGGTGAAGAAGATTTGGGCTTGGGGTGCGCGTTTTTTGGTGTCGTTGGCTATGTCGGTGAGGCGTTGTTTTAGGTTTCGGCCGGTGATGTCGGGGTTGTGGATGCTGGCGTCGGTGATGGGTTTTGCGATGGGGGCGCAGTCGGGGAGCCCTGGGATTTGGATGTGTGGTGTGCAGGTTGCGAAGAGGGCGGCTAGTCCTGCGTCGTTTCCTCCGAGTGTGATGGTGACTAGTTTGGTGTCGGGTGTGAGGTGTTGTTTTTGTGGGGCTGGGGCGGTGAAGGGGAGTGCGTGGTGTTGGGGGTTGTCGTATTGGTAGGTGAATGCCCAGGCGCAGGAGGCGTCGTCGAGTTGTAGGTTGAGTTGTTTGGCTAGTTGGTGTGGGTAGTTGTCTTGGTCTTTGACGCAGGCTGGGGTGCTGCCAGGGACAGGTTGTGTGATGGTTCCGGTTGAGGCGTAGGAGTCGCCGAGTGCTACGTATTTGTCTCCTGGTTGGAGGGCTTGTGCGGTGGGGGCTAGGAGTGTGGTTGTTAGTGCTGCGGTGGCGAGTGCTGTGTTGATTTTTGTGGTTTTCATGGGTGTTTTCCTTGTTAGACGGGAAATTCCCGTGCATTTTGGGGTTGCACGGGAATCTTTGTTGTTTGGGTCACTTAGCGAGGTTGTGTCCGATGAATTGGCCGTAGGCGTGGGTGCCGTGGGCATTGAGGTGGAGAGGAAGATTGCCTGGTGCTGGTGGCATGATGTCGATGAGGTTTACCCACCAGCGGTCTGGGGAGCAGGCGTCGTGTCCTTCGGACATTGGCCATGCGTCGAGGAAGGTGGCGTTGTTTTGTTGTGCTACTTCGCGGAGGGCGTTCTGTAGGCGCTGCTCGGTACCTGCAGTGTTGCCGGCCGGAATGGGGAGGGGGTTGGATGAGCCGAGTCCGCTGTTGTAGCAGGACATGTTGTTGAAAGAGACGTGGGGGTAGCCGACTACCATGACTTTGGCGTTGGGTGCGTGGTGGTGGGCGATGTTGATGGCATTGCGGAGGCCGTTGCGGATTGCGCGGTCTGATGCTTGGACGTCGGGGCCGTAGGGATAGGTGTCATTGGCTCCTGCGACGATGACTACGTTTTTGGTTTGTGGGTTGAGGTCACCGTGTTGAGCTGCGGTGCGCAGGGCGTTGTCGATATGTACACCGCCGGTGGAAAAGGAAGCGCCTGCGCATTGGTACTGGTCGACGTGTGCGCCGCCGGATGCGTTGGCGATTTCGTCGGCGATGGCCCCGTCTGTAACACAGCCGACGCCGGTGTTTGCTTTGATGTTTGCTTTATTCTTCCAGTAGTCAGGCACGGTTGGGTTGGCTACTACGCTGTCACCGGTGAGGACGGTGTTGCCTGGTGTTGCGGCGAGGGCGGAGGTGTGTCCTGCGATGAGAGCTGCGGTTGCGGCTGCTACTGCTGCGAGTTTAGTGGGGGATTTCATTCTTGTTTCCTCTTATATTGTTGTTTCTCCTTGAGGTTTCTAAGTTTAGGTTAATGGATTTTTAGCTGAATGTCAGTTTGTGGGCTTGTAGATTGTGAGGTTACCCTCGTTTAGTGGACACCCTATTAGTACGGATCTTGTGTCCGTAAGAGAGGATGTTCATTGTGAGTCAACAACGCCAGAAATACACGCCGGAGTACCGGCGTGAAGCCGCAAACCTAGTAATCGAGTCAGAACGCCCGATTGCTCATGTAGCGAAAGAAATTGGTGTCGCACCTGGCCTTTTAGGTCGGTGGGTGAAAAATGAGCGTCAACGCCTAAGGATCCTCTGATGGGCTAAGCGAAGCGGATCTTCGTGCTGAGAACGCTCGTCTGCGTCGTGAGCTGGCAGAAGCCAAGATGGATAATGAGTTTTTGTCACAAGCGACAGCCTTCTTCGCTTTAAGGCAACGCGATCAGAAAAGTTCGAATTGATGCAGTCAGAGCAAGGCGAATTTCAGTATCAAGCGCATGGCACGCCTTTTGAAGGTATCTCGGTCTGGATACTACAAATGGGCCCATATGCAGCAGCAACGCTTATCCGGAAAAGATGATCGTGCATCATTTTACGATGATGTTGATCGCAAGATTCATCAGATCTGAAAAAGACTCCGACGAGGTCTATGGTGCCCTGTGAATCACCGCAGAACTAGGTGAGCGCTACCAGATCAGTGTGAATCGCAAGACTGTAGCCAAGCGGATGCGCATGATGGGCATTGAAGGGATTTCACCGCGTGCTTTCGTTCCAGTGACAACGATCCAAGCCAAGCGCAAGTCCACGCTTCCTGACCTGGTCAAGCGCATGTTTGATACTGGTGAGCTCAACCGGGTGCGGATGTCAGATATTTATCTACCTGCGCACCGGTGAAGGATGGTTGTACTTATGTGCAGTCCGCGACGGTCATTCCCGCAGGGTACTGGGCTGGGCTATGGATCGCGTTCAAGACACAAGTTTGGTCGAACGGGCCCTGCGGATGGCGTATACGTTGCGCGGTGACGTTCCTGATGGGCTGGTGTTTCACGCTGACCGCGGAACGCAATTTACCAGCGAGAAGCTCTGGGAGGTGTGCCGCAACCTAGGTGTTGCTCAGTCCGTAGGGCGCACCGGAGTGTGCTTCGATAACGCGATGGCCGAGTCGTTCTGGTCGACGCTTAAAACCGAGTTCTACGACCGGAAGCGCTGGTCAACCCGTGATGCCGCACGCAAGGCCGTTGCCTACTGGATTGAAGTCGTCTACAACCGTCGGCGCCGGCACTCCGCACTCGGGATGGTCAGCCCCGTCGACTTCGAGAACCATATTGGTTTAACCACCAGCAGAAAAGAAATAGCTGCCTAACCACTAGGTAGCTCTACTATGTGTCCACGATTTGCGGGCAACCCCAGGACCTCTCGCTGAACTCAGCATCAGCCGAGCTCGGTATCAACCGTGCCTCGCTTCATTCATGGGTCACCAAGTACTACACCGGCAAACGTGCCCGCATAAAAGCCGTGCACGAGAAAGCCCAGGCAGCGAATGAATCGTGAGACGCATCCGCCAACTGGAGAAAGAAAACGCACAACTGCGCGAAGAACGTGACATCCTGCGTAAGGCTGCGAAATATTTTGCTTAAAGCAACTCACTGGAGTTCTGGGTTGCGTCCCTTAGTGTGGTGTAACGCTTGCTGATGGTGGGCCCCGGAAATAGTGGGGCGGTCACCGTCAGTTAACCTTTCGACTCAACTACCACATCTCAGCGAAAGGCATATGACGATGACCGCTGCACCACATTCTATCGACCCGACAACCTACTTGGATGATCTGCTCGCTCAAGCCTCCCCTGACTTGATGCGCCAGATGCTGCAAGGGTTTATCAACCAAATCCTCTCCGCCCAGGCCGACACCGTCTGCGGCGCCGAATACAGCGGTTGTCTCCACCGAACGCGTCAACCACCGCAACGGGTATCGCCACCGCGACCTTGACACCCGTGTCGGCACGATCGACGTGGCGGTGCCGAAACT
>NZ_JASPFZ010000027.1:0-9826 GCF_030227355.1 Corynebacterium sp. MSK310 | reverse complement strand
GTGCGCGGCCGTGAGGTGGTGTAGCGGCGGATGACGCGTTGTGCATGGACGAGACAACGCTGAATCATCGCGTTTGGTCAGCAGGCTTTAATCGCGGTGAGTGCGCCTTGTCCGCCGTCGAGGACGACGCAGAGTGGTTCGGCGATTTTGCGAAGTAGCTGCGTGTATGCGTGGGCTGTTTCGTGTTTGGTCCAGTGCGGACCTGACCCCTATTCGGTGGACACCTGATATCCAGCCCAGTCGAGCTGGGAAGAAAGGTAATCTACCACCATGTCCAGGTACTCCGAACAGTTCAAACGCGATGCCGTAGCCCTCTATGAGAACAACGAGGATCTCTCGCTGAACTCAGCATCAGCTGAGCTCGGTATCAACCGTGCCTCGCTACATTCTTGGGTCAAAAAGTACGGCACTGGCAAACGTGCCCGCACGAAGGCCGTGCACGATCAAGCCCAAGCGGCGAATGATTCTGCGCGAATCCGTCAGCTGGAAAAAGAAGTCTCTAAGCTGCGCGAAGAACGCGACATCCTGCGTAAGGCCGCGAAATATTTTGCCGAAGAGACACGCTGGTGATCCGCTTCCAGTTTGTCTATGACCACCGAACCGAGTACTCGGTCAAGCGGATGTGCCACGTGTTAAAGCTGAATCGTTCCTCGTTTTACAAGGGTGCTGTTGCAAACTTCAGGCGGAGAGCCGTGACGACCCAGTCTTCATCCTCTGATGCTCGCTGCGGGTCGGCGTTCTCAGGCAGCCTCGAACACCCGGCTGACGATCACCGCATCCGGGTTCGGTTGCCCGTAGGCAAACATCGCGCCCTGGCCTTTCCGTAATGAGTGCATCGCTTCCATCCCTTTCAACGTCCGGTACGCCGAGGTCCGGTTTTTGAACGCCCCCTTCGGTCCGAGGATCCGTTTCAGCCGCCCATGATCTCCTTCAATGACGTTATTGAGGTATTTCACCTGCCGGTGTTCCACGGTCTGCGGGCAGATTCCCTCTGACTTCAACTCGGCGATTGCCCTGGCCAGGGAGGGTGCTTTATCGGTGTTGATCACCCGCGGGAACCCGGTTATCGTGTTCGACCTCAAGGTCTTGGCCAGAAAACGCTTCGCTGCGGCGACGTTACGCTTTGGGGACAGGTAAAAATCCAGGGTATGCCCACCCGCGGTGATGGCCCGATAGAGGTAGCACCACTTTCCCCCGACCCGGATATAGGTCTCGTCCACCCGCCAGGACCGGGCCTGCCAATCCGGGACTTGTCGGTACCACCGGGTCTGCTTGTCCAGCTCAGGAGCATATTTCTGGACCCAGCGGTAGATGGTGCTGTGATCGACCGGTACGCCGCGTTCGGTCATCATTTCTTCCAGATCGCGGTAGCTGAGCCCGTAGCGGCAGTACCACCGGACCGCCCACAGGATGATTTCACGGGGAAATGACGACCGGAGAAGATGCCCATGGCTGTGATTATTTCACGCAGGCCTTCCTGTCGCCCGAACTTTGCAACAGCACCTATCAAGATCAGACAAAATCGTCAGCACCCGACCAACGGGAGCATCGGTAGTGATTCCTGCACTAGTCGACACGACGCCTCACCACCTCTTGTTTATCCTGGTTTATAACTGTAACTTGTTCGACCCCAGTTGGAGGAGCAGACTACATCCCACCCAGCCCCGCGCTGAGCGGGATTTTTCGCATGCGTCACACAACTTGAGTTTAGGCCAGGTTCCGAAAGTCGCAGCGGTTTAACCGGCACTGCGGACAGCAAAAGGGGCCTAGCCATTCAAGGCTAGGCCCCTTCCCTACTGCACTCTATGCGCTCACTGCAGGCGCAGGAAGCGCTGAGCGAGCGTCAACGAACGATTAGTCGTTGATGTAGAGGTACTGCTTGTTCACGAACTCGTCCAGTGCGAAGACGGAGAGCTCGCGGCCGAAGCCGGAGTTCTTGACGCCACCGAATGGCAGTACTGGGGAGAAGTACTGGCCCAAGTTGACGTGAATCATGCCGGTCTCGATCTGGTCAGCAACCTTGGTGGCGCGCTCGGTGTCATCGGAGAAGACAGCACCGCCCAGGCCGTAGTTGGAGTTGTTGGCCAGCTCTACGGCTTCCTTCTCGGAGGAAACCTTGTAGATCTCTGCTACTGGGCCGAAGAACTCTTCGTAGTAGGAGTCGGAACCAACGGGGACATCGGTAAGCACGGTCGGCTCGTAGTACGCAGCGGTCTCGTGCAGGTTGCCGCCGGTGCGAACCTTAGCGCCGTTGTCCACAGCGGTCTTGACCTGCTTATCCAAGTTCTCTGCTGCTTCGCGGGAGGACATTGGGTAATACTGGTTCTCGCCCGGCTGAGTTGGGTCAGCCTGCTTCATACCCTCTGCAATACGGACCATTTCATCGACAAACTCATCGTAGATGTCTTCCATGACGATGATGCGCTTGTTGGAGGTGCAAGCCTGGCCAACGTTCTCGATGCGCTTGACCCAAGCTTCCTCGGCAGCCTTGGTGACATCGGCTGCATCCAGGATGATGTAGGGGTCGGTGCTGCCAAGCTCCAGCACAACTTTCTTCAGGTTGCGGCCGGCGATCTCCGCCACAGCGGCACCAGCGCGCTCGGAACCGGTCAGGGATACGCCCTGGACACGCTTGTCCGCGATGATCTCCTCAATCTGCTTGTGGTCAGCGTAAACGTTGATGTACACGCCCTCTGGCAGGCCAGCCTCGCGGAAAATCTCCTCGATGGCTGCAGCAGACTTCGGGGTAATTTCGGCGTGCTTCAGGATGATGCAGTTGCCGTTCATCAGGTTCGGGCCGGCGAAGCGGGCAACCTGGTAGAAGGGGTAGTTCCAGGGCATGATGCCCAGCAGGGTACCAATAGGCAAGCGGCGGAGGGTGGCCTTACCGCCTGGCACGTCAACCGGCTGATCCTTGTTGTGCTCTGGGGCGTTGTCTGCGTAGAACTGCAAGATGTCGCCGGAGAAGTTAATTTCCCACTCGCCTTCTGGGGTGGACTTACCCATCTCCTCTGCGGCAATCTTGGCCAGCTCGCCTTTGCGCTCCTTGAGCAGCTCCGCTGCGCGGGACACAATCTTGGCGCGCTCCTCAATGGAGGTCTCGCGCCAGGTCTGGAAAGCCTCGTTGGACTTAGCCAGCACCTCTTGAATCTGCTCATCGGTAAAGGTGTCGAACTTCTCTACTACTTCGTTGGTAGCGGGGTTAGTTACTGCATAATCCTTGGACATTATTGTTCCCTTTCTAATTGGATTCTTGGAACTAATGTGGCGACGAGCACACTCTGTGTTCGCCTGCCACAAGAGTACTTAAGTTTTATTAACTGCGTCACCCATGAATGTGGGTGATTTGTTTAGGAGGCCGCGACGACCGAGCCATCCTTCATCTTGATACCCTCATCCTGCTTCATGTAGGTGGCATCGCGGGTGAGCATCTGGCGCACCGCCTCCTCGTTCTTCTGGATTTCCGCCTCGAGAGCCTCCGGGTCTTTACGGAGGAGATCGAAACGTTCCTGCACCAGCGGTGCCTCCATTTCCAGGATGGGGCGCATAACCGAGTTGCCCACACCGCAGGCATCGGCGACCTCATCGCCGTGAATGATGCGCACGTGCGCGGCGGTCCAGTCCGCTAGGGTGTCATCGGGCATGCCCGTGAGCTCCTTGGCGTTGACGACGAAGCCATCCATGAGGGCATCGACAAGCTTACGGGCCGACTCGTTGATCTCGCCGTCGACGGTGTGGATGGCATCCATGGTCTCCTGGGAGGCCTCTACTCCATCCTCGCCTTCGAAAAGGTCCGCAGAAATGCCCAGCATGCGCCCGGTAATCTTCCACAGGTAGAACGCGTCCTTTTCCTCTTCCGCGGTGAGCTTCCAACCCATGTTGCGCAGGCCGGCGTACGGAATATAGGTGAAGTCGAACCAGGTGCGCAGCATGTCGAACTCGCTGATTGGTGCACCGTAGTGGGAGTAGTCCAACTCCTTGCGGGTGTGCACGCGCCGCACGTGAGCGTGGATGGCGCGCACCATGCCGGTGTGGATGAAGCCTTCGCCGCCGGGCTGCAGCGCATCCGGCAGGTAGAGCGAATAGGTCCAGTTGGTGGTGTAGGCAAGGCGCTTGACGGCGCCATCGGTAAGCTCACCGGTGTTGACCAGCAGGTCCGCGATCGCCGGGGTGGAATAGGTGTGGACCAGCGAACCTGGGCCCAGCGCTAGGCCGTGGCTGAGCGGCGGGATGGACAGGTAGACGCGGCGGCCGCGCTCCAGCTTTTCGGCGTCGATGCCGTCAAGTGCCTTGGTCATGTCCTCAATAAGGGCGGCAACCTCGGGGAAGGTGTCCTCGTTGGCGGTGCCGCGGGCAAGGGCATCGCGCAGGTTAGGCATGATTTCCTTGACCGTGTGGCCGCTGGTAAATAGCGCATCGGCCACCGGGTCCATCT
Source organism: Corynebacterium sp. MSK310 (assembly GCF_030227355.1). Classification (NCBI taxonomy): domain Bacteria; kingdom Bacillati; phylum Actinomycetota; class Actinomycetes; order Mycobacteriales; family Corynebacteriaceae; genus Corynebacterium; species Corynebacterium sp. MSK310. The sequence goes on along the minus strand of NZ_JASPFZ010000027.1, from coordinate 5,391 downwards.
TCCAGAAAGCCTCATGGTAGCGGTCTGCGCGCTCTTGGCCGAAGGTGGCGATGAATTCATCCTTATCGCCGCGGCCTGCAGGCCACTCGCCGACGGTACCTAGGGACATAGTGTTAGTCATGGTGTTCTCCTCTGAGAATGTTATGGGTTTGGGTTAGCTGCGAGCTTCTTTAGAGTCATCGTGCAGCGTGTAATCGGACTTGGTCTCGGGCTCGTTTTTCGCGATGTGCGCCTTAATCACCGCGGTGACATCAGACCATGGCGGCTTATTCTTATTGGCACGCTTAATCTTTGCCTTTTGCGCACCCGGCAGCTTGTCCCGCAGGCGGGCAACCTTGGCTTCTGCCCGCGCGGCGCCTCGGTACAGGATGGCCCACGGCTTGTAGTTCACCTTTTCCCAGCGCGTGCCTTTGACCATGAACTTGGTGTCTTCCACGCCGCAGATGGTGGTCAAAGCACCCAGCGCCAGCTTGGGGACCAACGGGTGGATGGTTTCTAGAATGCTCATCAAGGCGGTGGCCACGCGCTCGTGATAGGTGGAGGAATACCCGCCATTGGCGTAGATGAAATCCGTCATCTTGCGCATTTCATCGCCAGTCTTGGGGATGAGGCGCTCTTCGGCCCCCATCATATAAAGGATGTATCCCCAGTACTGGGCCACATCGTCCCAGTCCTGGCCGGAGTGGGGGCGGCCAAAGCGCTCGTCGATGGCCAGTGGCATCATCCCGAACCAGCCCTCACCGGAGACCAGGAAGCTGGAGCCAATTGGCCGGCCGAATTCGTTGTAGTGCTCCTTGCCCCACATCTTCTCCAAGCCGCGATTAGCTTGGGAATGCAGCAGGCGCACGCCCACGGCGGCCTTGCGGCCTTCACCGAAGCGGTCGAAGACGTCCTTCTTGCCCAAATCCGTGAAGAATTGCGCCGTTTCAATGGAGCGCTGCATAGCCTTGAACTCGAACATCCCGGTCTCACCCGTGGCCGCCGACGTGCGGTCCTCCATCGTGGTGGCCCAGTACGCGAAGGCAATAGCCAGAACCTCTGAGGTGCGTGTGACGTTGTAGTAGGCAACGCGGCCGCGCTCTGCGGCCTCGAGATCCAGCCACTCCGGAATGCGGTCTACCTCTTTAAAGAAGTCCACCAGTTCCGGGGCCGGGTTCTCTACCGTCTCGATGCCGTGGTTGAGCGCCTGCTCAAACTTGGCGCGCGATTCCTTGGCACCGTCGCGGCGGAAGGCTTCCGCCAGCTTTTCGCCGGTCTCGTCGGTCTGCCACATGTGGTCATCGAGAAGCTTGGTTTGCAGGCTATCGTAGCCTGCCCACTCATCTTCTACCGTGTGCCAGGAGTCAAAGACATTGTGCCGAAGCTCCGACCAGCCTGGCGTCGCGGTGCGACGCTTCGGCGCCGGGCGCAGGTCCATGCCATCGCGGTAGAAGTAGCGGAAATCCTCATAGGGATTATCGGACATGGGCAGAACCTTTGGTTCCGCCTGCGACGTGTTGGCAACGTCAGAAGTATCTGTGGAAGCAGTCATTGTGTTTTATTCCCTTCCTTATTATTAGGCCTTGGTAACTAGCAGCAAGCGCAGAGGCTAGTTCCGGCGGGCTTCCTTGGAGTCATCGTGCAGGGTCCACTCGGCCTTGACGTCTGGCTCATGGTTGTTGATGTGCTCTTGCACTTCCTCCAAGGCATTGATCCACAGCGGGCGACCTTGCGCGGCGTTGTGCTTTTTGTATTCCTCCGCGCCCGGCTTTTCATCGGCTTCGCGGGCTTCCTCTGCCTCTGCGCGCGCCTTGGCTTCAAAGTCTTTGGCTGCCTGGGAAAAGTCCATATCGGCCCAGCGGGTTCCTTCCACCATAAACTTGGTGTCTTCTTCTCCCACTAGCGTGGCCAGCGAACCCAACATTTCCAGCGGAAGGTCCGGGTTCATCTGCTCCACGATGGACATCAGTGCCGTGGCCACCCGCTGGTGGTACGAGGAAGAACGCCCGCCGTTTGCGTAAATAAAATCGGTCATCTTGCGCATTTCATCGCCGGTCTTGGGGATGATGCGTTCTTCGCCGCCCATCATGTACAGCACATATGCCCAGTATTGGGCGACATCGTCCCAGTCCTGGCCAGAGTGCGGGCGCCCGAAAAGCTCGTCGATGGCCAGTGGCATGAGCGCGAACCAACCCTCACCGGAGACCAAGAAGCTGGAGCCAATCGGCCGACCGAATTCGTTGTAGTGCTCCTTGCCCCAAAGCTTTTCCAGCCCGCGGTTGGCCTGGGCGTGCAGCAAGCGGACGTGGACTGCGGCCTTGCGGCCTTCGCCAAAGCGGTCAAAGACGTCTTGTTTGCCCAGGTCCACGAAGAACTTGGAGGTCTCCAGCGCGCGCTGCATGGCCTTGAACTCAAACATGCCCGTCTCACCGGTGGCCGCAGAGGTGCGGTCTTCCATGGTGGTGGCCCAGTAGCCAAAGTTGAAGGTGAGAAGATCCGCGCTCGGGGTGGCGTTGTAGTAGGCAACGCGCCCGCGCTCGGCGGCTTCAAGGTCGATCCAGTCTGGGATGTTATCGACCTGCTCGAAGAAGGCCACCAATTCAGGCGATGGATCCTCGACGGTCTCGATTCCTTCATTCAGCGCCTGCTCGAACTTTGCGCGCGATTCCTTCGCGCCATCGCGGCGGAAGGATTCTGCCAACGCGGCACCCAGTTCATCGGTTTGCCACATGTGATCATCGAGCAAACGAGTCTGCTGGGTGTCGTAGCCTTCCCACTCGTCATGAACGGTGTGCCAGTGGTCAAAAATATTGTGGCGCAGGGTGGACCAGCCGGGTTTGTCCACGCGGCGCTTCGGCGCCGGGCGCAGGTCCATGCCATCGCGGTAGAAATAGCGGAAATCCTCATAGGGATTATCGGACATGGGCAGAACCTTCGGTTCCGTCCGAGTATCAGTAGGAGCAGTCATGGGGAGTAAACAACCTTTCCAATCTTGGTGCCGCACCACACACATTTCCTGTTTATGTGGTGTAGTTCACCATTTAGCTGTGCCCGTAAGCCTATAGAGACTTTGCTCGCAACTGCAATGAATTTTGAATCCAATTTTCTGGGAAATTTCTGGCCGCCAACGCCGCTACTACGCTCACCTTCACAGCACCTATCCCCTCCTGCGTAAATACCAAAAATGGCCATCTTGGCAGATTTTGCAAGCCTTCTGCCTGCTCACCCCATATAGGTGTACTAGGCGCACATCCGTCCGCTATGCGAACGCGTTTGTAACCTGAATCTCGCTACAGGCTGTACCATGACGTGCATTACATACAGTGGATTGGCACTGAACTACAGTCACGAAAGTGAGGTCTATTCACCCCTATGCCAAGTTCTCCTTCTCAACCCGCGCCCCAGCTTGCCGATGCCCCCTCCACCACCGCCACGGTGCACAATATCACCGCTGTAGCGGAAGACCTTGCGGTCATCGAGTTTTCACTGGACGGTGATGCGCAGCTCACGGATTACTCCCCCGGCTGCCACGTCGATATCACCCTCCCGGGAGCTAACGGTGAGATGCTTACCCGCCAGTACTCGGTTTTTGAGATGGCCGGTGCCTCTTCCCCTGCTGCTGGCCAACAGGAACGGCCAACGTATGGAGTCGCGGTAAAGCGGGAGAAAAACTCCACGGGTGGCTCGATTGCGATGCTCAAACTGCGCCGCGGGGATAGCTTTAAGATTTCGCAGGCATTCAATAACTTTGAGCTCGTGGCACACGCCGGCTACTACGTTCTTGTTGGTGCCGGAGTGGGCATTACCCCCATGCTCTCTATGGCCCAATCCCTCGAGCGCGAGAACAAGCCGTATATCGTGCTCTTTTTCGCGCGCGATAGCCACCACGCGGTACTGCTCGAGCAATTGCGCGAGACCTGCGGCGATAAGCTCATTGAAGTCTTTGACCGCCCGCGCGACAAGCAAGCAGATATCTACCGGCACCTGCTGGGCCAGGCGCCAAAGGAGACGGCCTTTTATGTCTGCGGCCCGCAAGGATTTATGGATTCCGCCAAAGAAATCGCGCTCGACTACCTACCCGATCACGCCTTTCACTGGGAGAACTTCCACCCCGATCTCAAAGCACTGTCCGGTGAGAAAAACGCCGGGGCCGGCGACGGTCCGTTCGAGGTGGAATTTTGCGGCGAGACGGTACAAATCCCAGAGAATAAGACGGTCCTAGAGGTCCTCGAGGATCTCGATCTGCCCGTAAAATCGCGCTGCCTGGAAGGCACGTGCAGCACCTGCCTGATGCGCGTGGTCGAGGGCGAACCAGATCACCGCGATTCCGTCTATGACGCGCAAATGTATGCCGAGGGCGCCTTCGCGCCATGCGTCTCCCGCGCACTAAGCCCCAAGCTCACCTTAGAGCGCTGGCGGCAATAACCCTTCGCTCCCCCACCCTGGCCGGGAGTGGGAGCGAAGGGGGAAAGAAGGGGGCATCGGCAAGCGCGGCACAGCTCTAAAGGGCGCGCACCATAATCACGCCGATGATGACCAAGACCAAGCCGATGATGCGGTGGACCGGCGGCAGGCCGCGCTTGGCATTGCCCCAGCCCAGCGATTCAATGACCTGGCCACAAATGATTGAGCCCACCAGCGAGCCGATGACCGTCGTGCCAGTGCCGATCATGGGCGAAAGCGTCGCGCCGCCAACCACAAAGAGCGCGCCGAGCACACCGCCGAGCCACATCCACCAGGGACCTGGGGCGATACCGCTCAAAAGGGCACGACGGGGAGCCTTCCACCCCAGGGTGAGCAGGGCCAATAGAATCACGCCGACGCCCAGGGAAATGACGCTGGCGGGCATGGGGCTATGCAACGCACCTCCCAGGTAGCCGTTCACAGCGGTTTGGGTGGCAGAGCCCATGCCGATGAGCACACCGAAGACACGCCACAGCCACAGCGAAATCCCGGTGGCTTGCGCACGCGTAGTGACGGCACCCCGGCCTATTTCTAATACCAAGGCGATGCCGCCCACAACGATAAGCGCGCCAAGGACGCGCAGCGGGCCGACCGGCACCAACGGCGATTCAAAGAGGCCGGTCAGGTCATAAATTAGGCCCATCGTTACCTGGCCCAAGATGGGAAGAATGACGGTCTCTACGCTGCCGATGCGCGGGAAGAACAGGATATTTCCCACGATGAAGGCCACGCCCATAAAGCCGCCGAGCCACACCCACCACGGTTGCGCAGCCGCCAGCGCTAGGTCCGGTATCGCATCACCGGTGACAATGAGCGCGAGGATGGCGGAGACGGCAAAGCCGATAATGAAGGAGAAGAACCCGGCGGCGATGGGTCAAGTCCGTTTGAGTGGTGTTTCTACCTTTCGATAGAGCATGCAGTGTGATGGTGTCAGGGGCCAGCACGTGC
>NZ_JASPFZ010000026.1:0-11738 GCF_030227355.1 Corynebacterium sp. MSK310 | reverse complement strand
AGAACAAAAACGACTGAGATGCCGGTTTGTCAACGATGTCGCGACTGACCTGTCAAGCATGTCGCGACTCATGACATTGGGGTGGCTGACGGGACTCGAACCCGCGACAACCAGGATCACAACCTGGTGCTCTACCAGCTGAACTACAGCCACCATCGTTGCGCGAAAGCAACGAGATATAGGTTAACTCACGCCGCGTAAATTACAAAAACGCCTGGTAATCGGTGGTGGTTTCGGCCTTGAGGTCCTCGGCTTCGGTGGAGGTTGGGCCTTCGTCGGTGCGAAAGACGCTGCGGCGATAAAAATCCAGCTCGCGGATGGACTCGATGATGTCTTGCAGTGCGCGGTGGGCCATGCCCTTATCGGGCTGGTTGTAGTAGGCCCGCGGGTGCCAGCGCCGAGCGAGCTCCTTGATGGTGGAGACGTCGATCATGCGGTAATGCAGCGCCTCATCCAGCCGCGGCATATAGGCGCGGATGAAGGTGCGGTCGGTGGCGATGGAATTGCCTGCTAGGGGAGCGGGGTGCTCGCAGTGCTCATTAATAAGTGCTAGTACCGCGTCCTCGGCCTCGCGGATGGTCGTGGTGGACTGGCGGATTTCCTTATCGAGGCCGGAGTTCGCGTGCATCTCGGTGACGAAGGAATCCATCTGGGATAGTTCCTCTTCGGTGGCGTGGACGACAAGATCGATGCCCTTGCCAAGGATGTTGAGGTTGCCGTCCGTGATGACTGCGGCCACCTCGACGATGACGTGGCGCTCTGGGTCGAGGCCGGTCATTTCCAGGTCGATCCACACGAGGCGATCATATTTTGCGGCGATTTCGGGAGAAGACATGCGTTCCATTCTAACCCCGGCCGGCAGGGCCCTCCGCGCGCCCCGATCTGCATCCCATAAAGCGAAAAGAAAAATTTACCTATCGTTTTACCGACACGGGGAAGTGATTTACGGCATACTTTCTATATCGTGCTTCACAAGGGAGGTGCGAATCACTAAGGAGTTTCTCGATGGCAAACTTTCTCGATGCCCTCAATTCCATAATTTGGTCGCCCGCCCTCGTCTTTTTGTGCTTGGGTGCGGGTGTTTATTTCACCGTGGTAACGCGGGGCCTGCAGGTCCGATGCATTCCAGATATGCTGCGACAAATTTCTAAGGGCGAAAAATCCGACGACGGTGTTTCTTCCTTCCAATCGCTGATGGTCTCGCTATCTGGCCGCGTGGGCGTGGGTAATATCGCCGGCGTGTCCACGGCCATTGCCTTCGGTGGCCCTGGTGCGGTGTTCTGGATGTGGGCGGTGGCCCTCTTGGGCTCGTCCACCTCCTTCATCGAGTGCACCCTGGCGCAGATTTATAAAGAAAAGGACCAGGACACCGGCGAGTACCGCGGTGGCCCGGCCTACTACATCGAAAAGGCGTATAAGCACACCAAGGCCGCGCCATTCATGATGGTCTACGGCATCCTCTTTGCCATCGCCATGATTCTGGCGACCAGCTACTTCCTGCCGGGCATTCAGGCAAATGCTGTGGCCGCGGCTGCCGATACCGCGTGGGGTATTAACTCCACCTGGGCCGCGGTAGTCCTGGCCGGCATTTTGGCCATCATCATTATCGGTGGCGTCAAGCGCATCGCTAACTTCGCCACCCTGGTCGTGCCGTTTATGGCCGTGATCTACATCGGCATCTCCATCGTCGTGATGCTCATTAACTACTCGCAGATTCCAGAGGTCTTTGGCCTCATCTTTAAGTCTGCCTTCAACCTCGAGGCCGGGTTCTCCGGCATGCTGGGCGTGGCCATCATGTGGGGCGTTAAGCGCGGTATTTACTCCAACGAGGCTGGTCAGGGTACCGGCCCGCAGTCTGCTGCCGCCGCTGAGGTCTCCCACCCGGCCAAGCAGGGTTTCGTGCAGTCCTTCGCCGTGTACATCGACACCCTCTTCGTCTGCTCCGCAACGGCGTTTATGATCATCTCCACGGATATGTACACCGTCTTCCGCGGCGAATCCGAGGATAGCGAGGTTGTCTACCAGGGCTCGCTTCCAGATGACGTCGCGGTCGGCCCCGGCTTCGTCCAATCCGGCCTCGATAGCGTCTTTGCTGGCTGGGGCCCGACGTTTATCGCCGTGTCCATTGCCTTCTTCGCGTTTACCACCGTGCTGGCGTACTACTACATGTCCGAGGTCAACCTGACCTACTTCAACCGTTGGGTTAAGTCTCGCCCGATTCGCCGCGGCCTGGTGTGGGCGCTGCGCATCCTGATTATCGTCTCGGTCATCGTGGGTGCTACCACGACTCCGGGCTCGGCCTGGGCGCTGGGCGATATCGGCGTGGGCACCACCGCATGGCTAAATATCATCGCCATCCTCTTCCTGCAGGTGCCGGCGCTCAAGGTCCTGAAGGACTACGAGAAGCAAAAGAAGGCGGGCAAGGATCCGGAATTCGACCCAGAAGCGGTGGGCATCAAGAATGCGGACTTCTGGGTGGACCGCAAAAATGCTCGCGCGGCGGCACAAGTGGCCGGTAGTCAAGCAGCCGGCAAGAATACTGAAAGCTAACCCATCTGGGAATAAAACCGCCCGATAAGCGGTGCGATGACGGGGGTCGGCAGCATCTTGCTGACCACGTTCATCGCCTTTGATAAGGGGCCAGGGACCACGCGTCGCTGGCCTTTTTGCATGGCCGCGATGGTCTCTTGGGAACAGGACTCATAGGTGGTCCACAGCGCATCGGGCACGACCTTATCCACAATGGTCTGGTCTTCCTCGGCGATGGTGGCCTCGCGCACCGGACCAGGAGCAAGCAAGGTGCAGCTGATGCCAGAGCCCTTCAGCTCATAGTGCAGCGCCTCCGTAAACGCATTCACCCCGGCCTTGGTAAAAACGTAGGTCGCGTTATTGGGAATGGGGATATTGCCGGCCGTGGAGCCCACATTGCAAATAGCGCCCGTGCGCCGCGGGAGCATGTGTTTTAATGCGGCGCGGGTCAGGCGGTGCACGGCGGTGCCGTTCAGGGCGAATTGGGAGGACTCGTAGCCCCAGTCTTGGTCCATGAAGGGGCCGAAGCTGGCGATGCCGGCGGAATTGACCAGGATGGAGACTTCTTTGGAGGAGATGGCTTCAATGACTGCCTCGACTCCCTCATCGGTGGCCAAATCCGCGGGCAAGGCAATGGCCTCAATGTGGTGGCGGCGCTCAAGCTCTGCGGCGATGCCTTCCAGGATTTCGCCGCGCCGGGCAACGAGGATGACGTTATAGCCCATTGCCGCGAAATCGTGGGCCATCGCCTTTCCAATGCCCTGACTAGCGCCCGTAACTAGGGCATAGGAGGTACGGGATGGTGCCGGAAGTGACATTGTCGAGCCTTTCGAAGGGTGGCTAGGTACTAAAGACCCCAGCGTAGACAAAAAGCCGGCACGCTGCGAAAAAAGTCGCGAGGCATCGTAGCTTAAAGGAACGATGCCTCGAGACTTCACACGGTGCCCCCAGCAGGACTCGAACCCGCGACACATGGGGTAGAAACCCACTGCTCTAATCCGCTGAGCTATGGGGGCTGGACAGCACACTCATATTAGCCCACGGCCACGGTGATTTCTAAGCCAGGGGGCGGGCGGAATTGTGCGTGCGCAAAATACCGACCAATTCTTGGGCGGCTGGGGTCAGTTCGCGGTCGGAGCGGTACGCCACGATGGCGTGGAACCGCGGAAGTTCCTCTTTGACCGTTAGCGAAGCGATGCCCTGCGGATGCAGCGCGGGGGCGCACCGTGGCATGAAGCTGATGCCAAAGCCACTGGAAATCATCGGAATGGCAGCGTGCAGCGATGTCACGTCTTGAATGTGATTCGGCTTGTAGGAGGGGTGGTTCTCCCACAGTTCATCGTAGAGCTCTGCCATGCCGGGAAGCTCGCGGCAGTGGGGAGGCACCAGCCAGGTTTCCTCGCGCAAGTCCCGCAAGGAGATCGGGGAGGGGAGGTGCGACAGGCTTTCTGGCACCGCGAGGGTGTAATCGAACTCGGCGGCGTCGTGGATGGTCAGCTCGGGGGAGTAGCGGCGAATGAAGGCTTTGGGGTCGGACGTCGGCAAGAGCGCGAGGTCCACCTGGCCCTCCAATAGTCGCTTAACGGCGGTGGCCGCAGTGGAATCATCCAAGCTAATGCGAGCCGAGGGGTGGATTTCGGTGAGCTCGGAGAGGATGGAAGGGGTAAATTCCCAGTTCAAAATGGGGCACGACGTCAGGGAGACGGTATTGGCGTTATCGCCGGTGATTTCTCTGATGTGGCGCTGGGCATCGGCAAGCAGGGCATCAACCTTAAGGGCGGTGTCATAGACATAATCACCCGCCTCCGTGGTAGTTACGCCCGAACGACCCCGGGACAGCAACTGGGTATTGAGCTCCTTTTCCAATTTGCGGATGGAAAGGCTCAGGGAGGGTTGTGTCATTTCGAGGGCTGCGGCGGCATGGGTAAAGGACCCATTGTCTACAACGGCACGGAAATAAAGAAGTTGACGGGTGTCCATAGGCTCTATCATGGCATATCCAGGGGAAAAATATGCGTTCGCTTTGCATTAGGGTGGCCCTATAGAATGCGAGCTATGGTCAATAAGCTGGTCAAAAGCACGCAGTCTGGAACGCAAAAACCCCGTCCTTCCTGGGGAATTTTTATTGCAGCAATGCTTTTTGCTGGCTTGGTTGCCGGGTTCATTTCCTTATTCTTATTGGCGGATTCCTTGGCTGCCTTGGGCATTCCGGACCCTGGGCGGATTACCACCTTTGGCCTGCCGCTGTTTCGTGGGCTGGCGTGGCTCTTGATGGCGCTTTCTGTGGGCTCCTTTTTGGCCTCGTCGTTTCTCATCGCTCCGCGTGGCGAGAACGATTCCCTCATCGGGGCACCATTATCGGTTGACGGCCATATCGCCGCCCGCACCGGTACGTGGTCGGCCTTCGGCGTTGCGGCCGTGGGGCTGGTAGAAATCCCGATGATCATGTCGGACCTGACCGGCACGCCGTTTTTTAAGGTCTTTAACCTGACCATTCTGAAAATGGCCTTTACGGAAATTTCCTCCACCATCGTGTGGGGGATTGCGGTGCTCATCGCCCTTTCCGTGGGAATTATTGGCAGACTCAGTCGCACCTGGGCCATGCAGCCGGTCCTGCTGTTGCTGTCCATCCTGCAAGTAGTCCCCATCGGACTTGAAGGCCACTCCGCGACCGGCGGCGACCACGATTACGGCACGAACTCGCTGCTGTGGCACCTGGTATTTGTGATGCTCTGGGTAGGCGGCCTCATGGCGCTTATCGCGCACGGCCGGCGCTTGGGCCCGAATCTCGCCTTTGCGGTCAAGCGCTATTCCACCATCGCGTTCATGGCCATCGTCGTGCTGGCGGTATCCGGCCTGGTCAATACGCTCATCCGGATGGATATTTCGGACCTGCCGCAATCACCCTACGGCATTATCCTGATTACCAAATTCGTGCTCACCATTCTGCTGGGCATTATGGGGCTTATCCATCGTGAGCTCACCATTCCGCAGCTGGATAAAAACCCGCGGCTCTTTATTCGCATCGCCATCGTGGAGCTCGCGGTCATGGCGGGCACGATTGGCGTAGCCATCACCTTGGGGCGCACCGTGCCGCCGCCACCGCGGGATCCGAACTTGAGCTCCATGCAGATCCTTATGGGCTATAACCTGCATGAGGCGCCCACGGTATTCAATATCTGGACGATGTTCCGCTTTGACATCATGTTTGGCACGATTGGCCTGCTCTTGGCCGCGGCATACGGCTATTGCGTTTACCGCGTGCATAAGCGCGGGTTGAGCTGGGAGAAGGGGCGCACCGCGTGGTTTATGGTCGGCTCGCTGGGGCTTACGCTCGTCATGTCCACCGGCCTCGGCCTGTACATGCCAGCTATGTATTCCATCCACATGCTGGTGCACATGATTTTGTCCATGACCATTCCGCTGCTCATGGTGCTAGGAGCGCCCATCATCTTGGTCATGGAGGCCTACGAGCCGGGACCGAAAGGCCAGCCGAGCCCGCACGATTATGCCTTGGCGCTGACCCAATCTAAGTTCGTGCGGGTCATTACCAATCCCTTCGTAAACTTGGCGCAGTACCTCTTTTTCCTCTACGTGCTCTATCTTTTTCCGAGCCTGTACGAATTCGCCATTTCGGAGCACGCCGGCCACCTCATCATGAACTACGTGTTCCTCATTTCCGGCTACTTCTATTTCTGGGAAGTCATCGGCCCAGATCCCCTGCCCAAGCGCCATTCCACGCCCTTCCGCCTTGGCATGCTTTTCTTGTCGATGCCCTTCCACCTCTTCGCCGGCGTGTACCTGATGCAGCTGCAAACGGTGCTTGGCCTCGACTTTTATCAGTACCTCGAGCTGCCCTGGGATCAGGACCTGTTGCAGGATCAGCGCGTGGGTGGGGGCATCGCCTGGGGCTTTGGCCAATTCCCCTTGGTCATTGTCTTTGGCAAGCTCTTCTTGGATTGGCTGCGCGATGACCGCGCGACCGCACGGCGCCACGACGTGCAGGCGGAGGCGGACGATGACGCTGAGCTCGCCCGCTATAACGCGATGCTGGAGAATATGAGCCACGGCGATGAAAGCGGGTTCCGCGGGCACTAAATAGCCGGCCACTTGTGGAAAACTCACCCGAAAGTGACCATCCTGGCGCCACTTTGTTGAAGAGAACAACAAGTTATCCACAGCGCTGATGGTCATAGCATGGTGCGGGTTGCGCTGCGGCAGCAGGATGTGAAGGCGAGCGAGGGACATACCACTCGCGAACTCACAACCTAGTAAAGGAATTTCAGCACCATGTCTCAATGCCCAGTGATGCTCACCGGCCGCCTTACCCAAGACCCGATCTTGACCAAGACCTCGACCGGCGCATATAAAACCAAACTGCGCATCGCATCCTCACGGCGCGTTCCTGACCGTCCCGCCGATACCGGCACCGAGGCGGAGAACCAGCGCGGCCAGCAGCAGTGGCGCGATGTAGACCACCTCTTTATTGACGTGGAAATGTGGAACCAATTTGCCATCAACGTCAAGAAATCCCTGGCTAAAGGGATGCCACTGCTCGTCTGCGGCTCGATCGTCTCCGATCAGTGGCGCGATGATGAGGGCAAGGACCACTACCGCACCTTTATCAAGGCACAGTATGTGGGCTTGGACCTAAACCGCCACGTCATTGGTGCAAAACGCTTGGCGCCGCAATATAACCAGGAAAACATCGCTATTCCGGAGCTTGGTGATAACGAAGTTGAGCCCGACGTGGATAACTCCGCGCCGGGAGATACCGCTGCAGACCGCATCCAAGCGGGAAATAGCGTGGCAGCCCAGGACAGTGAGGAAGTAGCAACGCAAGAGGAGGAGACCGCCGAAACCGTGCATGCATAGCGCCAGCCATCCGCCTCGGGTTCGCCCGACCCGAGGCACCTAGGCGCGCATTCTGATGTAGTGTTTGTGTAGATAAATACGTCTCCCAAATTTTTGCAAAGGGGTAAAAGTGGGCGAATTCATCTACACGATGAAAAACGTGCGCAAGGCAATTGGCGATAAGGTCATCCTTGATGATGTCACGATGGCGTTCTACCCGGGCGCCAAGATTGGTGTGGTCGGCCCCAATGGTGCCGGTAAATCCTCCATTCTGAAGATCATGGCCGGCTTGGATCAGCCCTCCAATGGTGAGGCATTCCTCGACCCGGGCGCTACCGTGGGCATCCTGCAGCAGGAGCCGCCGCTGAATGAAGAAAAGACCGTGCGCGGCAACGTCGAGGAGGGCCTCGGCGATATCTTTGAAAAGAAGCAGCGCTTCGAGGAAATCGCCGAAGAAATGGCGACCAATTACAGCGACGAGCTCATGGCAGAAATGGGCAAGCTGCAAGAGGACCTGGATGCTGCCGATGCATGGGAGGTTGATTCCAAGATCGAGCAGGCAATGGAAGCATTGCGCTGCCCGCCTTCCGATGCCCCGGTGACCAACCTCTCCGGTGGTGAGCGCCGTCGCGTGGCCTTGGCCAAGCTCCTGTTGACGGAGCCGGACCTGCTGCTTTTGGACGAGCCCACCAACCACTTGGACGCCGAGTCCGTGGAGTGGCTGGAAAAGCACTTGGCGGATTACCCAGGTGCCGTCTTGGCCGTCACCCACGACCGTTACTTCTTGGACCACGTGGCAGGCTGGATCTGTGAGGTGGACCGCGGCAAGCTGTACCCGTACGAGGGCAACTACTCCACCTACCTGGATAAGAAGCAAGAGCGCCTCCAGGTTGCCGGTAAGAAGGACGCCAAGCTGCGCAAGCGCTTGAAGGACGAGCTGGAATGGGTACGCTCCGGTGCCAAGGCTCGCCAGGCCAAGAACAAGGCGCGTTTGGAGCGCTACGAAGAGATGGCTGCCGAGGCGGAGAAGTACAAGAAGCTGGACTTCGAGGAAATCCAGATTCCTACGCCGCCGCGCTTGGGCAATAAGGTTGTCGAGGCGAAGAACCTGGTCAAGGGCTTCGATAATCGAACCCTGATTAAGGACCTTTCCTTCACCCTGCCGCGCAACGGCATCGTCGGTGTTATCGGCCCGAACGGTGTGGGTAAGACCACGCTGTTTAAGACCATCGTCGGTTTGGAAGAACCGGATGATGGCTCCGTTGAGGTCGGTGAGACCGTCAAGCTGTCCTACGTGGACCAGAACCGCGAGAATATCGACCCAGAGGCTACCGTGTGGGAGGTCGTTTCCGGCGGGCTGGATTATATTCACGTTGGCCAAAATGAGATGCCATCGCGCGCATACCTTTCCGCCTTCGGTTTCAAGGGCCCGGATCAGCAAAAGCCGTCGAAGGTGCTCTCCGGTGGTGAGCGCAACCGCTTGAACTTGGCGCTGACCCTGAAAGAGGGAGGCAACCTTATCCTTCTTGACGAGCCAACCAACGACTTGGACGTCGAAACCCTGGGTTCGCTAGAAAACGCCTTGGAGAAATTCCCTGGCTGTGCCGTTGTTATTTCCCACGACCGCTGGTTCTTGGACCGCACCTGTACCCACATTTTGGCGTGGGAAGGCAACGTTGCCGAGGGGCAATGGTTCTGGTTTGAGGGTAACTTTGGTGACTATGAGAAGAACAAGGTGGAGCGTCTGGGAGAAGACGCCGCCCGTCCTTCTCGCGTAACTCACCGCAAGCTCACCCGATAATTCCTGAGGAGAATGATGGCGACCGATAACGCGCATACCCACCAAGTGCCCACCCGCTGGGGCGATTTCGATATGTACGGCCACATGATGAACGCCAACTATATTGAGGTTGCCCAGGAAGCACGCTTGGCTTTTGCCAAGGAGAATATCTATGCCAAGGGCATCGATTTCATGGCCTTGGTGCGTCATCTCGACGTGGACTATATGCGGCCCATTCCCTTTGAGGGCAATGCCCACGTCATCGTGGAAACCTCCGTTTCCCAGATCGGTTCGTCATCCTTTACCACGACCCAGCAGGTCAAGACCGCTGCTGGGGAGGTAGCGGCCACTGTGAACTGTGTGCAGGTTGTCATTGACAAGAAGAAGCACACCCCGCGCCCGCTTACGGATGAGGAAAAGGATATTCTGCAGATGAGCGCCTCCTAAGTGGCGCACTAGGCACATGAAGAAAGGTAGGGCCCGTTAGCCATGGTCACCGAGTCGTTTGAAGTTCGCAGCGGAGGACCTGGCTTACGGGCCCTTCTTGCGCGCGCAGTTGGGGTAGACGCGAATGCGTCGGTGCGCCTGCGCCAGCTTGCCGATGACGTCGTCGATGCCTTCGTCACCACCCCCTTCGAGGTCGTCGCCTCCCGGCGGGTGCAGGGGGTTGTCTCCCGCGATGGGGCAGTGGTGTCCGCGGAGACGCTGGAGCAACAGCTCGCGGAACACGATGGCACCGGCATTATGGAACTCGGCCCAGCTCGCGATGCGTCGTGGCCGGGCGCATTGCCCCCGGCCACCGGCTTTAGCGTGGTGGATACCCTGCCGGTGGCGGTGGTTCGCGACCTTTCGGACCAAGGTCAAAAGCTGACCCGGGAGTTTTCCGGTCCCATGGGCCCGCCACCCAGTTTGCTTAATCAGACCGTGGTCACGGTTGAAGGCAATGGACAGACGGTGGAAATCCCGATGCGGATGATCTTTGCCTGCACCAACTTGGGGCTAATTCCGGGGTTCTCTGCCTCCATGGATATTCCGCGGCACCTGCGAGTGTCGAGTCTTGGCCGGTGGGTGCGCCTTGATGCACCGTTTGGCAGCATCTACCGTTCCACGCGGCTATCGGTCCTGTAATCACTCCCCGAATCTGGGATCTTACCGCCCAAAACAGACAGTAAGTAATATCTATAACCCAATAGTCGGGGGTGGTAGTTATTTTCCGGGTGTGGATTTTTAACCCTATACACTGCGGTATCGGGGAAAGTGCGATTATTGCTGTCACCCCCCGTTCGTGAAATATACACAAACTTATATTCTCCTTTGCATTCTGCGTTAACCTGACAGCGAGAAGTAAATTTTCGCCTCTGTAACCAACACATGAAGGAGAACCTCCGTGCGCATTTCTGTACCTAAAGAAATCATGAATAATGAAAGCCGCGTTGCCCTCACCCCAACTGAGGTGCGGACCTTGGTTGCTGATGGGCACGAGCTTTTCATCGAAACGGGCGCAGGCGTAGGCGCGTCCTTCCCCGATGAGGAGTACGTAGAGGCTGGCGCTACCATCGTTGATTCTGCAGACGAGACGTGGGCCAAGGCCGAGCTCCTGCTGAAGGTAAAGGAGCCGCTCGAGTCCGAGTACCAGTACTTGCGTTCGGATCTCACCGTCTTTACCTACCTGCACTTGGCAGCGGATCGCCCGCTGACGGAGGCGCTGACGGAATCGAAGACGACCTCAATTGCTTATGAAACCGTTACGGACCGCCGCGGCACCCTGCCGCTTTTGACCCCTATGTCCCAGGTCGCTGGGCGCTTGGCCGTCATTGAGGGTTCACACCACCTTTTGTCCACCCAGGGCGGCCGCGGCCTCTTGGTCTCCGGTATCCCGGGCACCCAGCCTGCGCGCGTGGTGGTCATCGGCGGTGGCCAGGTAGGCGCGTCCGCCGTTGCGATGGCACACGGTCTGCGCGCAGAGGTCACGGTCTTGGACGTGGATCCGCACGTCCTGCAGCGCTTTGATGACCAGTACGCCGGCGGCGTGCGCACCCTGATCTCTGATCCGTCCACGCTGGATAAGGAGTTGGAGGAGGCCGATCTCGTCATTGGCGCCGTACTGATTCCAGGTGCGGCGGCACCAAAGCTGGTCCGCGAGGAGACCGTGAAGAAGATGAAGGAGGGCGCAGTGCTTGTCGATGTCGCCATCGACCAAGGCGGCTGCTTCGAGAACTCGCGCAAGACCTCCCACGACGAGCCGACCTTCAAGGTCCACGACACCCTCTTCTACTGCGTGGCCAATATGCCTGGTGCGGTGGCAAATACCTCGGCCCGCGCCTTGGCTTCGGCGACGCTGCCGTATATCCGCGCGGTAGCCAACGACAACCTGGATGCCGCAATCGAGCGCTTCCCAGGCTTGCGCTCCGGCGTCATGACCCGCGGCGGCAAGCTGGTATCCGAGCCGGTACGCCAGGCATTCGACTGGCAGGACTAGATAGTTGCTAGCGCTAGCCTGTGATGTCTAGTGACTTTTTGGACTCGGAGTCCATTGACTTTTTGGACTCGGAGTCCAGTTAGTTTTTTGACGCGG
>NZ_JASPFZ010000025.1:0-13624 GCF_030227355.1 Corynebacterium sp. MSK310 | reverse complement strand
ATACCGAAGCCAGCGACTAGTTCCACTGCTCCTGAAAAAGAAAAGCAAAAGGAACGCAGACAAACATAACCTGCCCCTGCACAGGGGCAGAGTTACGAATCCTGGGCTCCTTCAAGCGGAACTGCTAACAACGTAATGGGGACTACTTCTTTTTGTCCTTCTTCTTGCTTTTCTTCTTACCCTTCTTTTTAGACGAGTCCTCTAGCTTGGCGGCTACATCCGGCACATAGCGGAACTCTTCGCGGTCTGGGCGCTCGTAGGTCTTGCCATCGGAATCGGGACGGTGTGGGATTTCCGGCAGCTCGCGCTCGATCTTTTCGTAAGGGATGGTATTGAGCAGGTGCGAAATGACGTTGATGCGCGAGCGCTTTTTATCCTCAGACTCCACGGTGTACCACGGCGCGGTCGGGGTATCGGTGTGGATGAACATGGCATCCTTGGCGCGGGAATAGTCTTCCCAGCGGGTAATGGATTGGAGATCCATGGGGGAGAGCTTCCAGCGGCGCAGCGGATCATTGCGGCGGGATTCAAAGCGCTTAATCTGCTCTTCATCAGAGACAGAGAACCAGTACTTGCGCAGGATGATGCCGTCTTCCACAAGCATCTGCTCAAAGGTGGGAGCCTGGTGCAAGAAGCGGACGTATTCTTGGTCGGTGCAAAAGCCCATGACGCGCTCAACGCCGGCGCGGTTGTACCAAGAGCGGTCAAAGATGACGATTTCGCCCTTGGTCGGCAGCTTTTCCACGTAGCGCTGGAAATACCACTGGCCCTGTTCGCGCGAGTTCGGGGCCGGAAGAGCCTCGATCCGGCAGGTGCGGGGGTTGAGATACTGCGTGATGCGCTTGATGGCAGAACCCTTGCCGGCGGCGTCGCGGCCTTCCATGATGATGACCACGCGGGCGCCGGTTTCAACGACCCACTGCTGCATATCAACGAGCTCTGCTTGCAACCGCTCGAGCTCTTTTTCGTAGGCCTTCTTATTCAGCTTCTTAGGGGATTTGCTGCTTTTGGTGCTCATTCTTCCAGCTTAACGGCTTGGTGGCCCTATCTAGAAAACTGGTGTGCCCTCGTTGGAGTGAGAACCCAACCACAGCTTGTGCGGGGTATGTGCAGCAGGCTTAGAGGCCGGGCTCGCCGTAGCGAGTGGTATTAGAAATATGACCGAGCCCTTCGACGTCTATGGCGACGGTATCGCCGTTCTGGAGGAATTGCTGCGGGTCGCGGGCAAAACCAACGCCTTCGGGCGTACCGGTCACGATGACATCACCGGGGTTGAGGGGATAGAGCTGCGAGCAAAATTCGATGAGCTCAGCGATGGAAAAGATGAGGTCATCAGTATTGTCCTGCTGGCGCACCTCGCCATTAACCGTGGTGGTCAGTCGCGCGCTTTTGCCCGGCGCCCATTCATCAGGGGTGGTCAGCCAAGGCCCAAAGCCTGCGGTGCGATAAAAAGACTTGCCCGCGTGGAATTGGCTGGTCTGACGCTGAAAATCGCGCAGGGTGTAGTCATTCATGATGGAATACCCCGCCGCGTAATCTAATGCGTCTGCGCGGGTTACGCGGTGCGCGCGCTCGCCGATGACCACCGCTAGCTCACCCTCATAGTCCAGCTTCTGGGTTGCGTACTCGGGGATATAGACGTCATCGTAGGGGCCAGTCAGAGCATCGGCGAACTTGATAAATAGCGTGGGGTGCTCGGGAAAGTCGCGGCCCATTTCCCGGATATGCTTGGCGTAATTAAGGCCTACACAGATGATCTTTCCTGGCGTTGGGACGACTGCTTCTAAATCATGCTGCTCAAAGACTATCGGCTCGCCGGATAGTTGTGCGGCCTTGCGCCAATCTTCGCTGCGCAGCAGCGCGCCTACGTCCTCGTAGTCCAGCTCCACTCCCACATTATCGCCTTCAATGCGGATTGCAGAGGTGCCGAACGCGGTGCGAAGAGTAGCCAATTTCATGCCAGCTAGTCTAGCGCACTCCTTATTTCTGCTACTGCGTCAGCGCAGAGGATGGGGATCTCCACCTTTTCTTGTATGGACCACGGCTTGAGCACAAACGATGCCGGATCCATCCGGCCTGGCGGCCTTCCGATGCCGATAGAAAGGCGCTGATAGTCCTTAGTACCGAGCGACTTCGTAGTAGAGCGCAGACCGTTGTGCCCGTGATCGCCACCGCCTTGGCGCAATTTCACGGTCCCGAAGTCGAGTTCTAATTCATCGTGCATCACCACAATATCTGCGGGTGCCAGATGGAAGTACTGGGCGAGTGCCTTGATCGGCCCGCCAGACATGTTCATAAAGGACCGCGGTTTAGCGCAGATTACCTTGCGTCCGGATAGCATTCCTTCCGCGACCTCGGTATTCGTCTTCTTATGCACCGAAAAGCTGCTCATTAATTCACCGGCGAGCTCATCGGCAACGTCAAAGCCGATATTGTGCCGCGTGCCGGAATATTTCGGGCCAGGATTGCCAAGGCCTACTACGAGTAGTGGAGTCACTGCATTATTGTCGCATAGATTGAAATTCTATTGGAAATACAAGTCTATGCTCCATAGAATATGCCGCCGAGTATCACTGCTGCTTGGGTGCTAAAAATACCTCTTACAGCGGTGGACTTGGGGAAGTATCGTAGTGATTAAGGAGGTGCGCCCCATGCCCGAAAAATCACCTGAAGTTGATCGCGAAACCGAAAATGTTCCTAGTGGCAAAGTTGCTGCTGCGCGGCTCATTATCAAGCGCGCTAAGGAAGGCAAGGGCAAGATCGAAATCACGCCTAGAATTCGTGAACTTGCCGGACAAGATTTATAAACCATCTATAAAACTGCGATATCGCCGTGAGCATTGCTGCTCACGGCGATATGCGTTTGGGGGAGTGGGAAATTACTCCTCGGAGTCGTCGGACTCGGAGGACTCGCCTTCGGCCTCTTCGTCGACGGAGTCGGCACCAGCGTCGGCGCCGCCTTCCTCAGCAGCCTCAGCGGCCTCTTCGAGCTCCTCGTCAACCTCAGGCAGGGAGATGGAGAGGATAACGGTCTCTGGGTCTGCCACCAGGGTGGTGCCTTCCGGCATGGTGATGTCGGCGGCGGTGATGACCTCGCCGTCCTCGAGGCCCTCGATGGACAGCTCGATCTCTTCCGGAATGCTTAGTACGTCAGCCTCAACCATGAGGACGTCTGCATCCTGAATGTGCATGGTGCCCGGTGCGGACTCGCCGGTCAGGGTAATCGGAACCTCAACCTCGACCTTCTCGCCGCGCTTAATCAGCAGCAAGTCAACGTGGTCGATGTCCATGGTGAGCACGTTCTGGTCAACGTTCTTGACCATGGTCAGGTACTGCTCGCCCTCAAGCTCAAGCTCCAGAACGGCGTTGACACCGTTGTTGCGAACGAGGGACTGGATGTCCAGCAGTGGCACTGCGAAGTGTACGGGCTCCTGGTCGCTACCGTAGATTACGCCGGGAACCTTCCAGTCGCGGCGCAGGCGGCGGGCGTAGCCCTTGCCAAAGACGGTACGTGGTTCTGCTTTAATAATTGGGCGCTCTGCCATGATGCAATCTCCTTTGTCGGTGTAGTGCGGCGAGGCTATCGAAGGTATAAAAACGACGAAAGCCTGCCGATGAACGTCTTGGACGAGTCATCGCAGGCGTCAATAAAAGCAACATGCTCTAACTTCAATCGCGTCGATAACGGCTTCCCAATTTTTGAGTCGCCCTCGCCGAGACTGAGTTAGATTAGCATCTTTCGGCCGATGAAACCAAAACTCACCCCGTTAATCTTCCTTCGCGCCCTTTCCTCTGATTACGCCCTTCGCGCTCACCGGTAGCGCGTATGTCTGTAGCTCGGGTTACGCGGTGAGCGCGAAGGGAGGAGTGGGGCGAACGGCAGGCGGTAGTGCGGTAGTGCTTGCGTGTACCTGCGACGCCTTTGGCGCTCACGGGGATGGAAAACACCGACACCCCGCCGTTCACGGTGAGCGCGAAGGGCGGGGTGTGAGTTGTAGTGCGACCGGCGAAACGCTTATGCGCGGTCGAAAAGGGTAGTCACGGAACCGTTTTCGAAGATCTCATGGATGGTCCGAGCCAGCAGTGGGGCAATGGACAGGACCTTGAGGTTGGACCAGCCTTCGGTGGACTGCGGAAGGGTATCGGTGGTGATGACTTCCTCGGCACCGCACTCGGAGAGGCGCTCGCGGGCAGGGTCGGAGAAGACGCCGTGGGTGCAGGCGATGATGACCTTCTTTGCACCCGCTTCCTTGAGTACGCGCACGGCGCCGGCGATGGTGCCGCCGGTGTCAATCATGTCATCGAGAAGCACGCAGTCCTTGCCCTCAACTTCACCCACTACGCGGTTGGAGACCGTCTTATTGGCCTCGGTATTGGAGCGGGTCTTGTGCACGAAGGCCAGCGGGGCATCGCCCAAGTCGTGGGCCCACTTTTCGGCGACCTTCACGCGGCCGGCATCGGGGGAGACGACGGCGATGTTATCGGTGGCGTACTTGGACTTGATGTAGTCCGTCAAGATGGGCTGGGCGTGCATGTGGTCCACCGGACCGTCGAAGAAGCCCTGAATCTGATCCGTGTGCAGGTCCACCGAGACGATGCGGTCCGCGCCGGCTGCCTGCAGGAGATCTGCGACCAGGCGGGCGGAGATGGGCTCGCGGCCCAAGTGCTTTTTATCCTGACGCGCATATGGGTAGAACGGCAAGATCGCGGTAATGCGCTTGGCGGAACCACGCTTCAACGCATCGATCATGATGAGCTGTTCCATCAACCACTTATTAAGCGGCTGGGAATGCGATTGCATGACGAAGCAGTCAGCACCGCGCACGGACTCTTCGAAGCGGATGAAGATCTCACCATTGGCGAAGTCCCGGGCGGTGGTAGGAACCAGATCAGTCTTGAGTTCCTTTGCCACTGCCTCTGCCAATTCTGGGTGTGCGCGCCCAGAAAAGAGCTTCATGTTCTTGCTACTACCAGTTACCTTGCCAGTCATAGGAGAATATGCCCCTTTACTTTTCGTTGTCCTGTGCACGGGCTGCGGCTTCTGCCGCTGGGGTGCCCGGACGCTTCTTTTCAACCCAGCCTTCGATATTGCGCTGTTTGCCACCGGAGACTACGAGTGCTCCCGCGGGAACATCGTCTTTAATTACTGTACCCGCACCGGAGTACGCGCCATCACCGACATTGACCGGAGCGATAAACATCGTATCCGAGCCGGTGCGCACGTGGCTGCCAATGGTGGTGTGGTGCTTGTTTACACCGTCGTAATTGACGAAGACCGAGGATGCCCCGATATTGGATTCCTCGCCTACGGTGGCATCGCCGATATAGGTAAGGTGCGGCACCTTGGTACCGCGGCCGAGCTCGGCATTTTTCGCCTCCACGAAGCCGCCGAGCTTGCCGTCTTCGCCCACGATGGTATTCGGGCGAATGAAGGTAAAAGGCCCGATCTTGGCGTTGACGCCGATGACGGAATCGCTGCCGTGGGTGCGGACGACGGACGCGCCGGTACCGATCTGCATATTCGTCAACGTGGAATCTGGGCCGATCTCGGCATTATCGGCAATGCTCGTTGCACCCCACAGCTGGGTGCCGGGGTGGATGGTGACATCGGTGCCGATGGTGACATTGACACCAATCCAAGTGGTTTCCGGATCGATGATGGTGGCGCCACCGCGCATGGCCTTTTCCACCATGCGGCGGTTGAGCTCGCGGCCAGCGGCGGCCAGCTGCACGCGGTCATTGACGCCGGCGAGTTCCTGCGGATCCGCGGCCACGTGCGCACCCACGCCATGCCCAGCGGTGCGGGCGATTTCGAGGACATCGGTAATGTAGAGCTCGCCCTGCGCATTATTGGTATCAAGCTTGGTCAGGGCATCGCGCAATGCTGCCGCATCGAAAGCGAAAACACCGGAGTTGACCTCATTAACCAGGCGCTGTTCTTCGGTGGCATCCTTGTGCTCCACGATGGCGGACACCGATCCGTCCGTGTCGCGAATGATGCGGCCATAACCGGTGGGATCTGCAAGGCGCATGGATAACACCGTGACCGCATTGCCTTGAGCGGTGTGGGTATCGCGCAACCCCTCGATGGTTTCTGGGGTCAAAAGCGGCACGTCACCGTTGGTGACGATGATGGTGCCTTCGAAATCAGAAATTGGGCAAATCCCGCAGGACACGGCATGGCCGGTACCGCGCTGTTCTTCCTGCACGGCCTGCACGACCTCACGGTCCAGCTCATTCGCAATTTTTTCTACGACGGGCGAGACCTGCTCGCGCTGGTGGCCCACGACGGTTACGAGGTGATCCGGGTTAATACCCGCCGCGGCGTGCAGCGCGTGTCCAAGCAGCGTGCGACCGCCAATTTCGTGCAAAGTCTTTTGCTTTGTGGATTTCATGCGCGTGCCGGCGCCCGCCGCAAGGACGACGACGGCACTTGGGGTAGTTGCTTCCACGGTCAACAAAACTCCTGGGGGTTGAGTTTGATTAGTTCTTCGGGCTTTATCTTATAGTCCATATTTAAACTATGTGCGAGAAACCTCCTTAAGGCTGCCCGCGCGCCACACTCCAATAAAGCCGACGAGCGCCAAGAAAATCAACGCTGCCTCTGGCCCCGCGAGAGCGATGACGGAAGGAATACCACCCACGATGAGCAAAATAATGCCCATCATGGTGTTAGCCGCACCCACGTACTGCGTCCTTTTATCCCCACCGGCCATATCCACTACGTAGGTCTTTCGCGCCACGCGAACAGACGTATGCGCGAGATTGACGGCAAAGAAGCCGAGCGGCATGACCCAAGCATTCATAGCGTCTGGGGCCCAGTGGGAACTAGCCACGATGAGCAGGATGATAACGGAGGAGGCGGCAGCACCAGCCGCCATGGTGTTTTTGGAGGATTTATCCGAAAATATGCCAGAAACTCGCCCACCGATAAGTGAGGCCAAACCAGAGGCAATCACGAAGCCGAAGACACCAGATAGGTCATCGTGCAGCAGCACGATAAAAGCGGTAGAAAGCGCCGAGACCAGCAGCAGTGCGCGAACGATGACGAAGTTGCGGAACTGGGCATCGTCAGTGAAAAGCTTCCACGTATCTGACCACCAGCTCTTATCGATGCCCTCTTGTTCCCCCTCCGGCACTGGTTCTTCCACGTGCGAAAATACCCGCGTGGCAATGGCCCAGGTAGAAGCGCCGACCAATAAAACGATGCCCATAGTAGAGATCGTGAGATCCCCCAAGAGGAATAAGATGACACCGGCAAGTAGGGTGGCCCCGCCGCCCAAGGCCGTTGCGGATCCGGTGACTTGACCGCGCTGGCCCTTGGAAATCGTGCGCGCTTGGACGTCTTTGCCAGCGATGGAACACAACGCGCGGAACAGGGAAAGCGCCGCCAATGCAAGAAGTACGATCACGCCCAACCATGCGCCGCGTATAAAGAAAGCTGCAAGGGCAATCACGGCGGCGGAGATAGCTTGGCCGGTCGAGCCGATCATCCACAAGCGCTTGCGGGCGCGGTGCGTGGTCACCCAGGGGGTAAGAGCGGCCTGCGGCAGCATGGAGCCAGATTCCCGGATAGGGGTAAGCAAGCCGGTGAAAAAGGCGGGGACGCCTGCCGCATTAAAGAGCGCCGGCAGCACCGTTTTGGAGGCAACGATCTGGTCGCCTAAATTTTGCAGGGCATTGGACCAGATGAAGTACCTGGCATTTGAGTTAGACATGAAAGAACTTTCGAGATAACCGAGACAAAGCGGGATAACACTGTAATCCGGCCAGAAGAGACCGTCTATCAACTTTACTCACTTCCTACCCCTAGAAAGGGCGAAACCGCTGCGATCGGCTATGTTCAGTAGTTGTTATGCACGACGTGGATCCCCTCATCAACACGATGTACCAGGCCTTCGATCTGATCGGAGTGGCCTTGAACGGCATCATCGGTGGCACGATTGCCCGCCGCCGCGAATTCGACATCGTCGGGTTTATTTTCCTCGCCTTATTTTCCGGCCTGGCTGGCGGCATGATCCGCGACATGCTTATCGATGACGGCCCCGCCGCCGCCATTTCAGATCCCTGGTACTTGGGCCTTGCCTGCGCCGGGGCGCTGACCGCCTTTCTCATGGAGCTGAAGGGAAAGGCGTGGGAGATTTTTCGCGAGCACGGCGATGCCATCATTTTGGGTATGTGGTCTACCACCGGTTGCGTGAAGGCACTGGCTGCGGGCATGCCTATGATCCCGTGCGTGTTTTTAGGTGTCTTAACCGCCGTCGGCGGGGGAATGGTCCGCGATGTCGCCTCCGGTCAGATCCCTTCCATTTTCGGCGGCAGCCCCCTCTATGCAGTGCCGTCTATCGTGACCGGCATCGTCATGGTGACCTTTGCATCCTATGACCAATTCGCCTTGGGCATGGTGGTTTCCCCAATCGTCGGCAGCGGCATGGCCATTATTTCTTACTGGAGGGGATGGGTCTTGCCCCGCGCCGGGGTTGCGCCAGTGAACTACACCGCGGCACAGGTGGCCGCGATTGCCAAGAAGGCGGAGCTAAAAGGCTTTCGCCGCGGCCGGCGCAAGCGCTAGCGGCTTAGATGGGGCATCGGCCTACAGCGTCGCCAGCTTTAAGGCAGGTTGGTGACGATGGCGATGATGATAAGGATAATAAGGACAAGAACGCTCCACCTAAGGAATGGATCCTTGGTTAAGGGCAACGGCTCCTGGGAGTCGTCATCAGGTTCCGGGGAAGACGTGGAGTGTGGAGCGTTCATGGCAGGAATCCTTCCGAGTGCAATGGTGCCTCAATGCTAGTGAGGGTGACTACAGATTATCCACTGCGTACTGTGCTTCTTCAGCGGTGAACTTTTCGCCGTATTCGCTCACGAGTTGGTCATAGATGGCGTTGGGTGACATGCTCATCGTTTCTTCGTAGGTGCGGGCCGTTTGAAGAGCATTATCGTGATAGTCCGCTTCCAAATTATCAATGGCGTACTGGGCGGCTTCCGGGCTGAATTGTTCGCCGTACTCGCTGCTGAGCTGGTCGTACAATCCCTGCTTGGACATGTGCATGGTATCTGAGTACAGCTTGGCACTCTTTAACGCATTTTTGAATTCGCGCGGGACGTTCTGGTCATCCTGCGTGGCGTGGGAATCTTCGCCTGCATCAGCTTCCTGGGCTTCTTCCTCCGGGGTGGCCTCCACCGCGTCTTGCTGGGTGGTTTGGTCCGTGGAGTCTGTGCTGCTGCTGTTTTCATCATCGCTGCCGCCTAAACCGGCAATGATGGCGATAACGATGAGGACACCGATGATGATCGCGCCCCATTTGAGGCACCCGCCCTTTTTCTTCTGCGGCGCGTCAGCTGGTGGTTGACCAGCCTGTGGTTGGCCCGCGGGTTGAGAATTATTGGAATACGGAGAGGGAGAAGGGGAGGGGGTACTCATGGTGAGCGTTCCTTTCAATGTGGGTGAGGGATATGGAAGAAAGTTTTCCGACATTGGCCACATTGTCGTGACTGTGGTCGAGAGAGATTAGCGAAGTGGATCTTTAGCAACATGGACAGTGGAATCTTGCACATCACCCAGATCAACGACGATGGTGCAGGAATAGAACTCCCGGACTGGGGTGCCAAAGCCATTGGGGAAATCAACTTGGCCAAAGGCGTGGTACGTCCGTGGCGAATCGGTTATAGAATCTGGCGACTGAATATCAATCTCTTCTGGAAAACTGACTCCGCCGGGATACTTGGCCCGGTTGGTTACTTGCTCGCGACATTTATCCAAAGCAGCCTCAGTATCTTGGGCTTCGCTTACCTTTAGTACAGCAAAAATAAAGATCACGAACACCACGAAGGTGACCCCGACGAGTAATAGCCAGAACCGCCACCGCCTAAAAAGCGGCTTTTTCGGCTTTGTTGTGGGGACTGGGGCCGGTTGTGCGGGATAGGGGGTCTGATATGGAGAGTTGTCCAACGTTAGGGTCTTTCGGAAGGGGAGTAACGAGTGATTGTTGCCGGTACGCACCCCGGCATCGGGCTAGGGTGTGAAGCAGCAACGGCTTTTATTAAATCAACCGGTCTGGACATAAGTATGGTGGCGAGTAAGAGAAATCGCCTATGTGTACGAATGGTGCGTATTGCCTCAACGTATCTGTTAACTCGTGGGATTCTCGATTAATGCAGCCGCAGCCATTTGGCCTCTGCTCCCTAATTCGCTTTGTCTTAAGATGGGATTAGGAAAACTCGGTTATCAATGACTAAGCAGTTGAAAAGGGAAAGGATTTCTATGGGGAAAGGATTTCTATGAGGGCGGACGTAGTAATTATTGGTGGCGGTTTTGCGGGCACTTCTGCGGCTATTACTTTGGCTCGCGCGAACCGGTCTGTAGTCTTAGTGGACTCACATCAGCCACGGAATAGGTTTAGCGAGCATTCCCACGGAGTTTTAGGTTTTGAGTCAGCTTCGCCTATTCAAATGCTGGAAAGTGGCCACCGTGAATTTCAATCGTTCGGAGGAGAGATTATCTCTGAAAAGGCAAAGTTGCTCTCTCCTTTTGAGGATGACTCAGCTGGGTGGAAAGCCGAATTGGAAAGCGGTGAGGTAATCTACTCGCGTCATGTAATCGTTGCTACAGGTATCACTGACGAATTGCCAGATGTTCCCGGACTAGAGCGGCTGTGGGGCTCACGAGTTTTTCACTGCCCTTACTGTCATGGCTATGAGGTCAAAAATAAGAAACTAGCCGTCATTGTTGGAAAGAACCCTCCCTTTACTTTCCGCATAGCAAAGTTGCTTACTAAGTGGACGGATCGAGTGACTTTCTATCCAAATGGATTGGAGCTTCCGCAAGAGGAACAGCGGCGTATGAAATCGCTAGGAATCACGATCGAACTTAATTTAGTGCAAGGGATTACAGAATCTGAACGATTTGATGGTGGCGTAGTTCTTGACGTAGGGCAGGAAAAGAGAGAATATGAAGCTTGTTTTACTGGGCCTGAATTTGTTCCCAATGATTCGATTCTCAGGAAAGCTGGATGCGCTGTAGAAAACGGTTGGGTTAAAGCGGACTCTGGGATGACTTCATGCGAGGGCATTTGGGCCGCCGGAAATGTCATCAGCTCTCCAGACCAGATGCCTCAAGCCATGGGAGCTGGAGCCGCCGTTGCCATCAAGGTGGATCAGAAGATGTTTGATGAGGATGTCTCCTGCTAGGAGGCTTATGTCTTTGTAGGGTATAAAAAGCTTAGGATAGAGGTGTTTTCTCAATGAAGGACCAACACGATGTGCCGCGAGGCGTGTTGAAAATCAAGCCTGCCCTTTTCAAGGGGCTATCGTGTACGGTCCCTTTTCGCTAGCATGTGATGATGCGCTTTTCCTTCCTGACTGTCCCCACCGTGACAGCATGTTTATTGTTAGCAGCCTGCTCGAATCCCGATAGTGGTGACACGAATCAGGCTCCGAGTGGTTCTGAATCTGCGTCGTCCTCCAGTGCTGCCGCGCAGTCAAAGGCGGCGAGCGCTCAGCGCACGGAAATTCCGACCGCAGAAGGTGATGCGTCGCAGCTTCTGGCTGGGATGACGATGAGCAATCTCGTCGATAAACAATCGCAAGAAGTAGCCCGCACCGCGCTTGCCGATGCCGGAGTGCCACAAGAAAGCATCGACGGCTTTTTTGAATTGGTAGACGAATACAACACTGCCGTACCGACGGAGAGCATGGTGGCCGAAGGCTTCGTGGATTACGGGACGCAAGACCCAGAATACGACGTGGAGGCCATTTTAAAGGCGTGGAATGATCATCACGCGGATTATGTGGGTACCAATTGCCGCATCAATACCTTCACCTTGGCGGATTCGCTCTTTTCCGTTGATGACCAGGACAACCCCAATGACTCCTTGCTGTTCTTAGATCAACAGTCCCTAGATAATGCGCCGGACCAAATCTTTGATGAAGCCGAGCGCGCCAAGTTTGAGGCATTCTATGGGAATGTGGAAACCACCATGGAACAAGATCCAGGACAGCACATCGCCGATATCAAGGCTTATTTTAAGGACCGTGGCATCGAGTTCGCGGATACGGACGCCCGAGTGGTCTCGGTATTCTCGCACGATACTTTGACGGAACCGGCCACACTTTTCATCGGGCATACCGGCGTTGCCGTGCCATATGAGGATGGCTACCTATTCTTGGAGAAGCTTGCCTTCGATATGCCATATCAAGCGGTGACGGTGAAGGATATGCAGCAGCTTGATGATTACCTGATGCATAAATACGATGACGGTCCTGATCTGGAGTACGGCCAACCCGTCATCTTTGACAATGATGACGTCATAGAAGGTATGCGCTACGCCAAGAAATAAAAGGGCAGGGCTGGAAATAGGCCATCAACCAAATGGCCGTGGTCTGCTCCGACGGTTTTGACAAATATCTATAATCGCGACCTCTCACAAAGCCACTTGTCACGCTCACGGCCCATTTGGTGGAGATTGCCGGTCCTGAAGGGGCGGCTAAGTGTTTTAAGGCAAGCATAACCACGATCACGCTGTGCGCTACTGTGATATATGCCTCACATTTCAGGATTGCGATAGTTGATTGATATGTCCCTATAGGTATACTCACTAATCGTGTCGAGCTGGAGTTCTCAGAGGCTAGACACCGCCTCCCCAGCAAACGTTGGGAAAACTCACAAGACTCACAAGAAGGGTTGAAGACATGAAAATGAAGAATTACCGCCGCGTTTCCATCGCAGCTGCAACTGCCGCTCTGGGCCTGACTCTCGTAGCCTGCAGCGATAACGGCAGCTCCGCCCCAGCGACCGTCACCGAGACCGTTGCATCGACTGATCAGGGCAACCAGAGCAACCAGAATGGTGGCAAAGAAACCGTCACCGTCACCTCTGGTGCTGACGCTAACGCGAACGGCGGCAACGCTGGTCAGGGTGGCCAGGCTGGTGGCAACACAGCTACCAACGACCTGCCAACCGAAATCACCGGTTACTCCGGTGAGGCAGAGCGTGACCTGACCGAAGAGCACCTGACTAAGGATGAAGTGACCCAGGTTCTGCAGCGTGCCCACAATGGCGAAGGCAAGGTCAAGTGGGACAACGACGGTTACTGGGAGGTCGAAGTTGGTGGCGTTGACGTCGACATCGACAAGAACGGCCTAGTCCTTGACGTCGACCGCTAAATAGGTCATCCCGCTTCTGTATAGGCTTTGTGACTATACAGAGCACTCAATAATTGGTTCTTTTTTGGGAACCCAGCGGAACCGTCCGATGTGCACGTAGCGCACCGGACGGTTTTCTTATTGGCGGACCAACTGGTAGCAAGCGAGATGATCTCGTTTACCGTCGAGCGTTGCCAAAGCAAGGCGGATTCTAGTGGTCGTGGGAACACGATTTTAGATTTCGGTGGCATAGTTTAGCAGTTCGGCCATTTTTTCGGCTGGTTTGGCGAAGCCTAGGGTTGCGCGTGGTCTGTCGTTGAGTTGCATGGCAACGAACTCGAGGTCTTCTTTGGTGTGGACGGATAGGTCAGTGCCTTTGGGGAAATACTGGCGCAGAAGTCCGTTGGTGTTTTCGTTACTTCCTCGCTGCCAGGGTGATCCTGGATCACAGAAGTACACCGGATATTCGGTGGCAATG
>NZ_JASPFZ010000024.1:0-18664 GCF_030227355.1 Corynebacterium sp. MSK310 | reverse complement strand
AACAAAAACGACTGAGATGCCGGTTTGTCAACGATGTCGCGACTGACCTGTCAAGCATGTCGCGACTCATGACATTGTGCGCCCGGAGGGATTCGAACCCCCAACCTTCTGATCCGTAGTCAGATGCTCTATCCGTTGAGCTACGGGCGCAGTCCGTTGTGAAGCAGTGCGTATGCTCTGCTGTGCAACGAGGATTTACTATACCCACGGACCCGGAAACTAACAAATCGCCTGTACAGAGCCGTGTTCGGCGGGATGGCCAGGAGTGTACTGTTCACCCGCCGTTCACGCTTTAGCTCGGTGCGAAGGACGAGGAGACTATACGAGGGCGGAGGCTTCGGCATCGGAAAGCAGGGCGTCTTGAAAGGCCTGCAAGGTGGATTCGTGATCGAAGTCGACACCGATGAGTACGAGCTCCGTGCCGGGGGTTACGCCATTGGCGGCCCATAAAGAGGCGGGCATGATCTGCAGGTTGGGCCCGGCCTGCTGCCACGCGTGGGCCACGCGCAGGTCGGTATCGATCCAACAGTATCCCTTGGACCGCACGAGGCCCGTGCTTGCCCGGAGGGCTGCAATGAGGCGCTCGCGATTAAACGGACGATCGGCACGAAAGACGACTGAGGAGATGCCGTATTCCTCGGTTTCTGGAGTGTGTGGGTTCGCAAGCTCTTCGGCGTAGCCGTGATAGGCGGCTGCGGTTGCGGCATTGAACAAATGCGCATCGAGAACTAGCCCCGGTTCGATTACCCCGTGGGTCACCGGCACCACGCGAGCCCGCGGATTCATGGCGCGGACTGCGGCGATGACGCGCTCGGTTTCGGCAGCATCGACAAGATCGGTTTTGGTAATGAGGATAAGGTCGGCGAATTCGACTTGATCCACTAAGAGATCGGAAATGGTGCGGTCATCTTGGGGCGTAGCCTCGATGCTTTCGGAGACGAGGCTGCGGCCGCGGCGCAATTGGTTTAAGAAGGCAGAGGCATCGACGAGGGAGACCATGGTGTCGATAGGGGCGGCATCGGCAAGCGTGGTGCCATCGGCAAATTCCCACTCAAAGGTGGCAGCCACGGGCATGGGTTCGGAAATGCCGGTGGATTCGATGACAATCTGATCAAAGCGGCCGGAGCGCGCCAGCTTGCCCACGGACTCGATGAGGTCTTCGCGCAAGGTGCAGCAAATGCAGCCATTCGACAGTTCCACGAAGCGATCCTCGCCGCGCTCCAGATGGCCTTCGCCAGCGACGAGGGCGGCATCGATATTGACCTCAGAAAAATCGTTGACGATGACCGCCAGCTTGCGCCCCTCCCGGTTTGCGAGCAGGTGGTTAAGTAGCGTGGTTTTTCCGCTGCCTAAAAATCCGGACAGCACGGTAACAGGTGTAGCCATCCTTTAATGGTAACGTTTTTCATTAAAGGATGGCTATTGAGGGGTTTAGCGCCTAGACCGCCAGCCCGAAGATCGGTACCGCCAGCAGGAAGACGGTAAGGGTGATGAGGAAGATACCAATGACGTTGAGGCCAACGCCGCCCTTGATCATCTCGCCAATCTTGACGTAGCCGGAACCGTAAGCGATGGCGTTCGGCGGGGTTGCCACCGGCAGCATGAAGGCGCAGGTTGCGGCCAAGGCGACCGGGATGGTGAGCAGCAGGACGTTGATATCGCCTTCGGTGGTCAGGCCCACGCCCACGGCGACACCACCCATGATGGGGATGAAGGTGGCCGCGGTGGCGGTATTGGAGGTGATCTCCGTCAAGAAGAGGACCAGGGCGGCCACGGCTGCGACGATGAGCACGATGGGCAGGGAGCTGAGCCCCTTGGCCATCTCACCAATCCACAGGGACAAACCGGAAGAGTTGAAGGCCGAGGACAAGGAGAGGCCACCGCCGAAGAGGAGGAGGACGTCCCACGGCATTTCATTGGCGGTCTTCCAATCCAGCAGGCGGATGCGGCGCTCCGAATCGGCCGGCAAGATGAACAAGAGAATACCTGCGGCGATGCCGACGATGGCATCGTCATAGTTATCAAAATCGCCAAGGACGATGGGCAGGGATACCCAGGCCAGGGCGGCCAGGACGAAGATGATGCCGGTCATGATCTGCGGGCGGGTCCATGGGCCCAGGGCCTTGATTTCATCGTTGATGAGCTCGCGGCCGCCGGGAATTTCGGTCATTTCCGGCTTGAAGATGGTAATCAACAGCACCCATGCGATGAGCAGGAAGGTTAGCGCCAGCGGCACGCCGACGGCCATCCAGCGGCCAAATCCGAGGGTAACGTCCCAGGTATCGGCCATGTACGCATTCAAGAAGGCGTTGGGCGGGGTACCAATCAGGGTACCCAGCGAACCGATGGAGGCGGAGTACGCGATGCCCAGCATGAGGGCGGTGGCGAATTTCTTCTGCTTATCCCAACCGCCAACAGTCTCTGCGGTAAGTGCCAGCACGGAAGTACCAATCGGCAGCATGACCACGGCCGTTGCGGTATTCGATACCCACATGGACAAAAAGCCGGTGGCCAGCATGAAGCCCAAAATGAGGCGGCGCGGCGAGGTACCGATGAGCTTTACCACATAAAGTGCAAGGCGGCGGTGCAGGTTCCAGCGCTGCAGCGAGAGCGCGATAAGGAAGCCACCCATGAACAAGAAAATGGTGGCAGAGGCATACGGTGCGCCGACTTCCTTAATGGTGCCCACGCTTGCGAGCGGGAAGATGACCAGCGGAATCAGCGCGGTGGCCGCCAGCGGGATGGCTTCAGTCATCCACCACACACCCATGAGGATGGTCACCGCCGCAACGGTGCGGATGGCGCTTAGCGTGTAATCGGCCTCCTCATCCACACCGGTGGACTGCTGGACAGTCTCGATGGCATTTGAAGGGAAGATGAAAAATACAAGGATGGCTAGGGCGAGGCCGATGAAAAGGCCAATGAACTGGCGGCGCCATTCATTGCGCGGGGCACCGGGATCCTCAGCGCCCTCTGATTGGGCGGTAGATTCGTGAGTATGCGGGGTGGTCATGCCGCGAACTCCTTCGCTAGAGAGACTTTTAGCAGGGCGGGGGTGTGATAGCTCTGTCAATTACCAGCAATCGAGCCGGATCCTTGGTGCATCCCGAACATCATTCAGTCCGTGCAGAGCATGCTAAGACCCTACAAAACATTTGCATCAGAAACCACAAACTTTACTGAATTCACCCCCACCACTTTCAAAATTCACACACCGCAGCTACTCAAAATGTGAAATCTTCCCCACCGATCTGCCACCCCCCGCCCGGCGGACCAGGCTCCATGGGTAAGGAGCCCCTATAAGCCGAGCACCGACTTGGCGATGAGGAAATAGATGATAAGGCCCGTGGCATCGCAGAACGTGGAGATGAAGGGATTAGAAAATACGGCGGGGTCCGCGCCAATGGTCTTTGCAACGATGGGCATCAGCCCGCCCACCGTAGCGGATATGGAACAGATTAAAAACAACGTCGAGCCAATGACTAAGCCAATATCCACGCCGTAGACCACCGTTGCCAGGCCGAGTCCCGCCAAGCCCAATACGGCACCAAGCAGCATGCCCACGCGGAGCTCGCGCCAGAGAACGGCGAGGAGGTCGCGCCCGCGGACATCGCCAAGCGCCAGCGCACGGGTCACCGTCGTTGCCGCCTGATTTCCCGTATTACCGCCGGTGCCGGTCAGCAGCGGGATAAACAGGGATAGCACCACGGCCTGCGCCAAGGTGTCCTCGAAGGCGTCTAGGACCCGCACGGTGAGCAGCGCAGACACCGCCAGAACCAGCAGCCACACGATGCGGGACTTCACCAGTTTCAATAGCGGCGTGGACAGGTACGGCTGCTGCAGGGCCTCGGTACCACCGGCACGCGCGGAGTCCTCGCTATCCTCTGCCTCGACGATGTCAATGGCATCGTCCCAGGTCAAAAGGCCTACCAGGCGGTCTGAATCATCCACGATGGGCAATGCCAAAATATCGAGCGGCAGGAACCACCTGGCGGTGGCTTCCGCATCATCATTGGCATTGGCGTAGATGGGGCTTTGCATGATGTCCCCAATCGTGGTGCCGGCCTCCGCGGTAAAAATTTCCCGCAGCGTCACCACGCCCACCAAGCGGCGATCCGCGCGGGTAATGGGCACCGCATAGATGGTTTCTAGCTCATCGGCCTTCGCGCGCAGGGTCCGCAGCGCTTCCTCCACGCTCATTTCAGGATGGATGCCGGGGACCTCGGGCGACATGCGGCGGCCCACTGAGCCCTTGGTGTAGCCCAGGACAACCCCGGTGACATCCCGCTTCGATTTGGTAAGCGAGCGCAGCAGCCGATCCGCGATCTCCGCCGGCAGCTCATCCAAAAGGGCCACGCGGTCTTCCGGCTCGAGTTCATCGAAGAACTCATAGACATCAGCATTGCCCAGCTCATCAATGATATCGGCCTGGTGCTTGGCGTCCAGGGCATCAAATACCACGATGGATTTACGCCGCGGCAATAAGCGCAGGGCCAGCGCGGCGCGGATGGCATTTTGCCGCTCGACGATGGCGATGAGCTCCTGCAGCGGCACCTCATCAAGCAGCGCCTGCAAGCGGGGCGCTTTTTGCGGGTCAATGGCAGAATCCTGCTTCAACCATGCCTCGACCGTATCGCTGGCCTGCTCAGTAGTATCCGCCATCGCCGTCACCTTGCCCTTCTCGCCCCTCATACCGCGGCGCCGGTGGCCACAGTAATTGATATAGCCTCACATAGATTACGCGTATCCCCCATCAGCACACAGCACTGCGGCGGAAAACTTTGTCTTTAGGCAAAAACACCCCACAAAGCAAAAGCTGCGAGCAGGGAGACCAGCCCCGCACCACCGGCCAGGACGGCGGCGCCGGGGAGGTGGCGGTGGGTGCGCAAGGAGGCATCGACAAGCGATGCCCGCTTTCGCACCGCCACTATCAACACCAGCACGCCCGCCGCGAGCACCAGCAACGGGAGAAACACGCTGACGCTGACCACCCGCATAACCCCCAGGAGGATTACCGCCAGCGCGAGGATGGTGCGCTGCCACGATAGGCGGGTTCGCTCGGGCTGCAAGCCGGGGTCAAAGAGTTCCCCATGTGGCTGCGGGCTAGACAAGTAGCTCGCCTACCAGCAGGACAGCCGCGATAACGACGATGGTGCCCACAAGCACTGGGATGGCGATGCTGAAGGGCAACGGACGCTGCTGCCGCAAGGCGCGCTCGGCCCGCTTCCATTGCAACCACGCGACCACAGGCAGCACAATCGCCACTACCAGCATGAATGCGGAGACCACGGCGCGCAGGGTCGCCGGCAGCGGCACATCGAAAGCTTCCAAGGCCACTCCCCCGGCAATCAGCGCGAGCGAGGTGCGAATCCATGCGAGGAAGGTGCGCTCATTCGCCAGCGTAAAACGCGGATCAGGGTCGCTTCCCACCCCAAATACCGAGCGGGGAAACCTCGAATCGCTCATGCCTTCCTACCTTATATTCAATGCGCGGCCTTAGCGCGATAAGCCCGCGCCCCTACCCGCCGGCCGCGGCCGCCTCGTTATGATCGGGGCCATGATTGAAGTCGCAGCCATCGTTTTCCGCAATTCCTTTGGCCATGTGCTTGGCGTACGCAAGGCCACATCCACAAAGTTCCAGCTGCCGGGCGGCAAGCTAGAAGAAGGCGAAAGCCCAGTCCAGGCCGCTGCGCGCGAGGCGGAAGAAGAAATCGGCGTGCAGGTACGCCTACCTGAACTTACCGAGCTCGGCACCTTCACTGCCCCCGCCGCCAATGAACCAGGCCACACCGTCCGCGGGCATATCTTTACCTACCCGCGCCCCGTCATCGCCCACGCCGCGGCCGAAATCGCCGAAACCGCTTGGATCGATCCCGCCGACCCACAGTGCGAGCTCGCTGACTTACTGCGCAACGAGGTTTTTCCGGCGCTTTAAAGTAGTGAGTCCCGCACATCGACAAAGGGCGCCACGCCTACACCCCGTCACCTGCGCCAGGGCAGAATCGTGAACCAGCGATAACGTAAAAGTCACCTTGGGGCTCAACGGGGTGCGGTGTACTACTTATTTCGACTGATGCCCTGCATACTCCGCCCACATGCGTACTCCCACAGAAGCCACGTTCAGAACAACAATAAGGACGCCAATAAGCCAAGGCCTATTACATCAGTCAGCCACAAAATAAATACCACCAAAGAGGCGACTGCTAAAGCGAGCAAAACTCCGATTTTTATTTTCTTCGCTTTATCCATAACTCCATTATCCACGATTGGAGTTTCTCCTTTTTAAAGAAACCTCCTTGATCTCCAAAAGTGCCCGCGGAGAATACTCGTATCCCCGCGTGCAGGATAGGGGCCTAGCTCCAGTTTGGTGGCCACCATATTTTTTCGTTTAAGCCGCTAAGTGGACAGTCCGTCAAAGCGACAAAACAACGAAATCCCGAGCGCAATTGCCCGGGATTTGTGTGGCGGAGATGAGAGGATTCGAACCTCCGGACCCCAGAAGGGTCAACTCCTTAGCAGGGAGCCCCATTCGGCCGCTCTGGCACATCTCCAAGTTCAGAAAGAACCGTAAAAGACAATACCTGCCGCATGCGCCACGGCCAAACTAACCCCCTGGTTTTGTCCCCGGTTTTCTTCCACGCGCGCAGGAGAGACGACCTAGAGTAGTAGCCATGATTCGCTCCGACTTACTCGCCATCCCCGGCTACGTGCCCGGCGCGCGCCACGATGATGCCCTCAAGCTCTCTTCTAATGAGGCCACGCAGCCACCGCTGCCTGAGGCCGCGGAGGCTATGGCCCGCGCCGCTGCCGAGGCCAATCGCTACCCGGATATCGCAGCCACCGAGTTGCGTGAGGATCTGGCCGAGCACTTAGGCGTGAGCTTTGACCAGGTTGCGGTGGGCACGGGTTCTTCCGCGCTGTGCCAGCAATTGGTGCAGATAACCACCGCGCCCGGTGAAGAAGTGATTTTCCCGTGGCGTTCTTTCGAGGCTTATCCCATCTTTGCCCAGGTGGTGGGCGCACGCCCCATTCCGGTTCCGCTCGATGCGGATCAGCGTGTGGATTTGGCCGCGATGGCGGAGAAGATTACCGCGGATACGCGCCTAATTTTCGTCTGCAATCCGAATAATCCTTCCGGCACCACCGTAACCAAAGCGGAGTTCGCCGAATTTATGGACGCGGTGCCAAGCGATGTCCTCGTTGCCCTCGATGAGGCCTATATCGAATACAACCGGAATGCCGATACCCCGCTGGGCACCGAACTTTTTGGCGCTTATCCCAACGTGGTTTTCCTGCGGACCTTCTCCAAGGCCTATGGTTTGGCCGGCGTGCGCGTGGGCTATGCCTATGGCCCAGAAGACGTCATCGCAGCGCTGAATAAGGTAGCGATTCCCTTTTCCATCAATGCCGTGGCCCAGGCCGGTGCCCGTGCCGCGCTAGCAGCGCAGGATTCGCTGCGCGAGCGCACCGAAGAGACCTGTGGCCAGCGTCAGCGCGTGGAAAAGGAACTGGCAGAATGGGGCGTTCCCCACTCGGAAGCCAACCACGTATGGCTGCCAGCAGCGAATATTGAAAAGCTAGGAACACCACAGGAAGTGGCCGCGCGCCTGGCCGCACACGGCGTGCTCGTCCGCGCCTTTAGCGAAGGCATACGCATTACCATTACAACCGAGGAAGAAACTAACACCCTGCTGCAGGCATGGAACGATACCATAGGAGGCTAAATGCGCTCGTTGACCAATTTTGCCCTCAACGTGGTCGCCATGGCGATTGCGCTCTGGGTCGTAGTGGGTATTATTCCCGGGATTTATATCACCCCGGATAAGCTGGGCAATTTCATTGCCGTGTCCATTGTTTTCATCATCATTAACGCGGTGGTCATGCCCGTGCTGCGTTTTATCGGCGCCCCACTGACCTGCCTCACCCTCGGGCTATTCGCGCTCGTCATCAACGGCGCCGCCCTGCTGATCGTGGAGTGGACGCTTAATACCTTTGACTTAGGAATTGGTCACCTCGTGGTCAATTCCTGGGGCTCTGCAATCTTCGGCGCCATCGTCTTGTCCCTGGTCAGCAGCCTGGTCAATTTCTTTACCAGCCCCCTGCGCAAGCCGGTCTAAGGCACCGGCTGGTCTAAAGGCACGGGTTATCCCCCAGCGAAAGGTGGCAGCACGTCAACGCGGGTCACGCCCATCAGCGGCGAATCCGCTTGGGTGTTCCCGGCGCCATCGATAAGAAAGTTGCAGCGCCCCAGCACCTCTTTCATGCTCATGCCGGCTTCGGTGGTGCCGGTGTGGTCCTTGCCCAGCTGTTCTATGAGCTGGCCCAAGGTGGTGGGCGCTTTTACCTGCTCCGAAGCTACGCCAGCCGCGGCACGGGCGGCGGCGAAATAGTGAACGGTCAACATGCTTCCTACTATGCCCGCAGGCTTCGAACGTGTCGAACTCGCGGGTAAACTTGGCTCTATGCGCACTCCCGAAACCCACGCACATGAGGTCGCGGCAGCCCTCGGCCCGCGCGAAGCCATCTCCCAGCCCCTAGGGCAGACACAGGAGATGGTCCTTGCCGCCGATGTCTATACCGCCTTCCCCTCGCCGCGCTTTAGCAATTCCCAGATGGATGGCTACGCGCTGCCCGCTACCGCAGCCGGCTCGTACGAGGTGGGCCCCACCATCGCCGCAGGCGCGGATCCCGCCGAGCTGCTGGATGGCCCCTTGCGCGCTGCCTGCCCCATCATGACTGGGGCTAAGGTCCCAGAGGGTACGGCAGCTATCGTGCCGATTGAAAAGTGCCAGCCGCAGGAGTTCCTCCAGCCGGGCGAGACCATTACCGTCCCCGCCACTGAAGAGGGCCAATTCATCCGCGGGACGGGTACGGATCTTGAGCAGGGCGCTCTCCTGGCCGCCAAAGGCCAAAAGCTCACCCCGGTGCGCCTGGCCGCGCTGGCCTCCCAGGGCATTGAGGAGGTCAGCGTTTATCGTCCCGCCCGCATCCTCGTGTGCACCGGCGGCGCGGAAATTGGCACGGGTATAGCTGCTATTCCCGATGCCAATGCGCCGCTCATCTCCGCTATGGCCCAACGTGCCGGCATCGAAGTCGCCGGTTATGTCACCACCGATGATGATCCAGAGGTACTCACCCGCGCGCTGGAGGAGGCCACGCAGGACTACCGCCCCGATGCGATCGTCACCTCCGGCGGGATTTCCGCGGGCAAATACGAGGTCATCCGGCAGGTGCTCACCGGCTGGTTCGGACACGTGGATCAGCAGCCCGGCGGACCGCAGGGCATCGCCAGTTTCCACGGCACCCCGGTCATCTGCTTGCCCGGCAATCCGATTTCCACCATGGTGAGCTTCCGCCTCTTTGTTGCCCCTACCCTGGGCTGGGCGCCCGCGGCATATCGCGTGCCAATCGCGCACGCCATCGAGGGGCTGCCCCACAAGGATCAATTCCGCCGCGGGTACGCCGATGCGCAGGCCCACGTTACCGGCGGCGCTAGCTCCCACCTGCTGGCCCAAGCCGTCGATGCCACCCACCTCATCCGCATTCCTGCTGGTAAGCACCTCAGCGCAGGAGAAGAAGTAAAGGTCTATCCCCTATGAGTTCTGCTCGCACCGCCATTGTTTTGGTCGCCTCCACCCGCGCCGCCGCCGGGGTCTACGAAGATCGCTCGGGCCCCATCGCGGTAGATTTCCTGCGCCGCAAGGGCTTCGACTGCCCTGATGCCCGCGTGGTGTCTGATGCCGATATCGCCGCAGCGGTGGATCAGGCCTTCGCCGAAAAGCCTGCGGTCATCCTTACCTCCGGCGGAACCGGCCTGACCCCGGATGATCTCACCGTTGATGCCGTCCAACCCCACCTCACGCGGGAGCTTCCGGGCATCGCCATGGCCTTTTGGAATAAGGGCCTGGAGACTATCCCCACCGCGGTGGCCTCGCGCGCGGTCGCAGGCGTCAATGACACCACCTTTGCCATGACCTTGCCCGGTTCTACCGGCGGGGTCAAAGATGGTTGCGCCGTGCTAGATGAATTAATCGTCCACATCGTCGATATGTTAGAAGGAAAACATGAGCACTGATCCTTCTTATGTCGCCGCGCAAACTGGGCTTACTGTCGGCGCTATGCTGACCGAGCAACCCCTCGAGCCCCTCCTTGCCACCGCCAAAGCTGAGGTCATCACCCCAGCCATGGGCGCGGTGGTCACGTTCGAGGGCATCGTGCGCGATCACGATGGCGGCCGGCCCGATGTCACCCAGCTAACCTATACCGCACACCCCAGCGCCCCAGAAAAGCTGCGCGAGATTGTCGATGAAGTGGCAGGCCAACACCCCGTGCGCTTGTGGTCGGCCCACCGCACCGGCGATCTACAGGTGGGTGATCTGGCTTTTACCGTCGTCGCCGCCTCTGCCCACCGCGGGGATGCCTTCCGCGCTGCGGAGGCCTGCGCCGATCGCGTCAAGGCCGAGGTGCCCATTTGGAAAGAACAAAGCCACGGCGATGGCTCCGTCAACTGGGTGGGCCTCGAATGAGCATCCGCTATGCCCGTCAGGAGGCACTGTGGGGTGATAAGGGCCAGCAGAAATTGGCTGACTCCCACGTCGCGGTCATCGGCGCGGGCGGGCTTGGCTCACCGGCGCTGCTCTACCTTGCAGGGGCCGGGGTAGGCAGCATCTCGCTTTTCGATGACGACCTCGTCTCCCCCTCCAACCTCCACCGGCAGGTCATTCACACCACCGCCGCCATTGGCACCGCAAAGACTGGGTCAGCCGCAGCGGCGGTGCGGGCCCTCAACCCTGAGGTGGAGCTCATCTGCCACGGCCGCCTGGAATCCGCCACCGCCCTCGAGCAGCTGCGCGGCTGCGACGTGATCCTCGATGGGACGGATAATTTCGACGCCCGTTACCTGTGCTCATGGGCCGCCCACAGCCTAGGCATTCCTCATATTTGGGCTTCTATCCTGGGCTTTGATGCGCAGATGAGCGTCTTTTGGTCCGGCAAGGGCCCTGTGTACGAGGATGTCTTCCCCACCGCCCCTGCCCCAGGCGAGGTTCCCTCGTGTTCCCAAGCCGGCGTCCTGGGCCCCATCGTCGGCACGGTAGGATCCGCGATGGCCCTGGAGGCTTTGAAGATCATTACCGGCGTCGGCACCCCACTTATTGGCACGCTCGGCTACTTTGAGGCGCTATCTGGGACCTGGGAGTATATCCCCATCCGCCCCACCGGCGCACAGCCTACCCAGCCAGCCGATGCCCCCGAGGTCCGCGAGATCCCCGCGCACGCCCCGCTTATCGATGTCCGCACCGACGCCGAACGCGCCCGCGCCACCATTCCTCATTCAACGCATCTGCCCCTCGACCGCATCCTCGCCGGCGAGAACCCGGACATCGGCCAGCGCGATGCCGCCGTTATCTACTGCGCCAGCGGCATCCGCTCCGCGCAAGCCGTCCACGCGCTGCGCGGCCGCGGCTACAAGCAAGTTGTTTCCCTGCGCGGCGGCATTAACGCGTGGTTGGAACAGCACAATATGTCCTAAACCAGCCGGGTGATGGTCCTTCTAGCGCCTTTGCTTGTCTTCCCTGCCGCGAACAAAGAGGAACCAGATGAGCGGCCCCAAGAAAGGAAGGGCGAAGGTAGCAGCGATAAAGAGCACCTTGGCCGCAATCGTGTACCCAGAAGCGATAATAGAAATAACCGCCGCAATCCAGAACGCGACGAGCAAAATAATGGGAAGGAACCCTAGGAACCACCACGTGTCATTAGGGTTAGTGGATTCTGCTGCTACATAAAGTTCCGAGGTACTCATGATGTCCTTTCGTCGAGCATTTTTATCTCTGGGACAAAGCCAGCATCACGACCACACCTGACTTGCCCTGTACGTTTCCAAGATTAATTCTGCGCCGCACTAGGCTCGTCATCCCCCGGTATGAAATACCGCAGCAAAATCAGACGGATCTAAGAGGTCTTCCGGTGCCCCGTCATCTCTAGGTTCGCTTTGTCGCCGTCCAAGGTGAGGTTTCCCGTCAGGTCCTGCGTGGCCACAGCACCCGATTCGCCTTCCCCATGGGCACGCCACGTTACGGTCACGGTATTGTCAGTCCACTCCAGCTGATTAATATGCCTGCGTGCTGGCTCCATTCCATTACGGGTCCAGTCTTCTACCTGAGTAATGTAATTCAGGTCATTGTCATAAATCAGCAAATTATCTGGCCAAGCCACGCCGCCTTGATCGCAGACATAGGTAATGACAGCTTCATCTTTGCCATCGCCGTTGATATCGGCGTAAGCACCCTTAGGGGTTCCATCCTTGTTGAGCTTTAGCCCAGCGGCAGCATTGGGATATCCAGTCTTTAAGTGCTCGGGCAAAGTCCCATCCACCAACGTGCCGGCGCCATGGTCACACAACGCTGGTACCCACAGGGAGTACAAGTCTTCTACTAGGATGATCTTATTCTCCCCAGAACCTGCTTTTTCCTGGGCCTTTTCCGTCACTGTCGCGGCGCTCGGTTCTTTCGCGGAATCCTCGTCTCCAGCACCTTTATCATCCGTGTCTGAAGGGGCGGTTTCTTCGCTGGCATCTGAAGTTGCGCTAGATCCGGTGAAATTCGGCTTGCTATCGGCATTATTAGACTCATCGGAATTAGAACAACCGGAAACAAAAACGACAGCAGTCACTGCAAGGATCGCGCAAGGAGAGGTGAGAGTTTTAGGCATAAATGCAGCATACAGTGCTAGGGCGGCTAGGTTCGCGGCAATAGAGGCAAAAATGAGAATTGAGCAATCTGGCCGTAACCAGAAGCTACCTAACTATCACCTTGTTGTGAGTGACTTTTGCGGAGGAAGTAGAGGCTGAGCACCGGTCAACACTAGCGATACAAACCGCTCCACTACCGTAGCAACAGAATCCCGTTCTGTTCCTACATAAGTTTCTAGTGCATATTAGTTTTCCACCATCGCTAGAACTCAAGATGGGGTCAGCACATGAATAAACCCCGAGACCAAATGGCCTCGGGGCTTTATTCTCTCGGTTCTTAAATCTTAGAAGCCGAGGATGGAGCGGGTGAACTCGTTAACAGCGTCCGGGACCAGGTAAGGCACCTGACGGAAGAACAGGCTTGCCTGCTCAAGAGCGTCCCAGCCGGTGGAGACTGCGGAGTGTGCTGCTTCCTGTACGTTGGATACGATATCAAAAATCATTTCGAAATTCCTTTCGAGGTTGGAAAAATCTTATACGCGTTTCCGCGCGCAGCAATCATTGTATGCGGTGAGGTGCGGTGATGTGCAAATTTTCAGCAGTCAGTTTGTAGATTTGTTAGAAAATAATCATCCTGGGGTTTAAACGATCTACGTTACCTATTCTTTCATTCTAAAACTTTCGTGCAATAAATTTTAGTTTCAAAGATAATCAGGGGAAGCAGGAAAAGGTCCCACGTTTTCCCGTTCTAGACAGCTGAGTCGTACAGACAAGACAAAACCCCTAGTCAGTCAGGACTAGGGGAATGCTCTCTGCGGAGACGGCGGGATTTGAACCCGCGGAGGAATAAACCTCGCCGGTTTTCAAGACCGGTGCATTCGGCCGCTCTGCCACGTCTCCATCGTGCCGAAGAGGCAACTTGGTTAGCTTACTAAACAGTCCCGCGCGAATCACATTGCCCCACGAGGAAATGGACGTGGCGCACACCACACCTCCTCCATTACATTGGCGGTATGAGTGCTACACAGATGAAGGCAATCGTTCAGACCGATCCTGATACCCCACGGTCGCTAGAGCTGCAGGACGTAGACGTTCCTGAGCTGCGATCCGGCGAGGTACTGGTGAAGGTAAAAGCCGCGGGAGTCAACCGCGGCGATATTCTGCAGACGATGGGCGCGTACCCGCCGCCACCAGGGGCATCGGAAATCATTGGCCTAGAGGCCGCCGGCGTGATTGAGGATGCCGGCGATACGGATTGGGAAGCTGGCACCGAGGTGGGCTGTTTGCTTGCAGGCGGCGGCTATGCAGAATACGTCGCGGTCCCGCAGGGTCAACTGCTTCCGCTGCCCAAGGGATTTAGTTTGGAAGAAACCGCGGCCGTGGTTGAGGTCGGCTGCACCGTGTGGTCCAACCTGGGCATCGAGGCGGGCCTGCACGAGGGCCAGCGCGTGCTCATCCACGGCGGTGGCGGTGGCATCGGCACCTTTGCCAT
This sequence comes from Corynebacterium sp. MSK310, assembly GCF_030227355.1. Classification (NCBI taxonomy): domain Bacteria; kingdom Bacillati; phylum Actinomycetota; class Actinomycetes; order Mycobacteriales; family Corynebacteriaceae; genus Corynebacterium; species Corynebacterium sp. MSK310. Next base: position 4,484 of record NZ_JASPFZ010000024.1, on the reverse strand, counting down.
CCAGGTAGCAAAGGCGCTGGGCGCTGAGGTGGCGGTTACCGCCGGATCGCAGGAAAAGCTGGAACGCTGCCGCGAGCTCGGCGCGGATATTCTCATCAACTACAAGGAGCAGGACTTCGTCGACGAGCTCAAGGGCAGCTGCGATGTCATCCTGGATATCATCGGCGCAAAGTACCTGGAAAAGAACATGAAGTGCCTGGCCAAGGACGGCAAGCTCATCATCATTGGCATGCAGGGCGGCACCAAGGCGGACATCAACCTGGCCCCCATGCTGCCGAAGCGCCTGACCATTCAGGGCACGACGCTGCGCGCGCGTGACTTGGACGATAAGGCGGAGATCGTCGCCGGCACCATCAAGAATGTGTGGCCCATGCTGGAGGATGGACGCGTCAAGCACGCGCTGCATGGCACGTACCCGCTTGCCGATGCCGCCAAAGCCCACACCGACCTCGACAGCGGCGAGGTCACCGGCACTCTGGTCCTCACGGTGTAGTTTCCCCAGCGCGCCTTGCTTAGGCGAATTTAAGCGAGCGAGGCAACGACGCGCACGAGGTGCTCGATATCGTGGTGGGTATTAAACGGACCTAATGCCACGGTAACGGCACCACCGATCTCTTCCACGCCCATTTCCGTCAGCAGCGGCGTTTGCGGAGCCAGGGTGGTGACGAGCCCATTATCAAAGAGGCGCTTGTACACCGTCTCCGCGGGCACGCCCTGGACCGCAAAGGTAAGGCGCGGCAAGCGATTATCGGAAGCGCCCGCCGCCGCCTCGCCGGTAACACCCAGGATGTGTACGGCGGGAAGCGTGCTCAAAAATGAGTACAGATCCGCACGCAAGTCCTCGAGGTAGGCGCTCAAGGCGGTCATGGACTTATTAAGCCGCACCCGGCGCGAACCCTTATCCCCACCAGCCAAGGCCGCAAGGTGGTCTACCAGTGGCCCCACGCCACCGGCCAAGCCAGAAGAAACCGGGGTCTCTAGCTTGCGTCCATCTTCCTTGGAATAGATGGGATTTAAGGCATCCAGGCGGCGGAGCATGCGCGTATCGCGGAAGACCAAGGCGGCCATTTGCGGCCCACCAAGCAGGCCGATGTCGATGCCTACGATATCCGCGCCCAGCTCATCGAAGCGGATGGGGCGGTAGGGCGCGATTGCGGAGACATCGAGAAGCGTCCAAGCACGCGAGCGCCCCCGCACCGTGTCAATGATCTCCTCTGCCGGGGATACCGTGCCCAACAGCTCATGCGCGGCGGAAAAGGAGACGAGCCTGGTAGAGCCATCGACAAGCTCCGCGAACTGGAATCCCGGCAATTCGCCGGTGCCAAGATCTGGCTGTGCCCAGCGAATATCGGCGCGCACCTCAGAAAAAGCCGAATACAGCGTAGGCGGATCCAGCTTGGACAGCACCACCGAGGAATTGCTGCCTAATAGTGGGCGTGCCGCGCGCGCCAAGGATTGGTACAGCACGGGCAGGGACGGGCCAAGAACCACGCGGTCCGCCTTGGAACCGGTGAGATCCGCAATGGCCATGCGTGCTGCCGCGTAGTTGCCATCGCCTGCCAGCCGGCCCGGCTCCGGCGCAGCCGAGTGGGCGCCGCCTGGGCCTTCTTGCGTCGCTACCGCCGTCGCCATCCGGAAGGACCGCGCAACGCCGGAAGTCACGCGCTCCGAGATTTGGGGCACCGCGTGCGCGTTGAGGTACGTCCAGCCATCAGATAGCCCGGTGTACAAACCTCGCGCACTAAAGACGTCATAGTGTGCCGAAGCTGCTGGCATTAGGTCCCCTTCTTCATCGCACTGAACAACTGCCACCACGTGGCCGTCGATTCCCTACTGTATACGCGTTTGGCGTCAGTTTCCCAAATCTGAATTTTCCCTGGGCATCGCCGTTTTCGCAGGCTAGCGGCGTGTAGTTCCCCGTTTGCCCAGCACGCGCGCTAGGGTGTTGGGCGTGCAAGATAACAATCAACTGCGCGCTGATATCGCCCGCATGACCTCCCAGCCAGAAGGCGAGGCCGTTCCAGCGTCCCAGTCCATGACCCTCAAGGCTGCTTTCGCGGACCTTACGCGGGGTGCACAGCAGCGTGAGCTGTGGTTCAAGCTGGGCCTGCAAGATATCAAGCAGCGCTACCGCCGCTCTGTCCTTGGCCCGTTCTGGATCACCATCGCCACCGGTGTGATGGCGCTTGCCTTGGGCCTGCTGTATTCCATGCTTTTCCAGATTCCCGTCGCGGAATTCCTTCCCCACGTCACCGTGGGCCTTATTATGTGGACCTTTATCTCGGGCTGCATCAAGGAAGGCGCCACGGTCTTTATTGAAAATGAGGGACTGATTAAGCAGCTTCCCGCCCCACTTTCGGTGCACGTGTACCGCCTGGTGTGGCGCCAAACGCTGTTTTTAGGCCATAACCTCATCATCTGGCTCTTGCTCATCATGATCTTCCCGCGCAACCTGGGCTGGGAGTTCTTCCTCTTTATCCCCGGGCTGCTGCTCCTGCTCATTAACGGTGTGTGGGTCACCATGTTCTTTGGCATCATCGCCACGCGCTTCCGCGACGTTGCCCCGCTGCTAGAAGCCCTGACGCAGCTATTGTTCTACGTCACCCCGATTGTCTGGATGACCAATACGCTCAAGGACCAAGGCGGTGCGGTGGCAGACCGCGCCCGCATCGCGGAAATCAACCCGCTGTATCACTACCTGGAAATCGTGCGCGCCCCAATGATTGGTGAGCCCGTTGCCGCCTACCACTGGTGGATCGTCATCGGCTGCACCGCAATCGGCTTGTTCATCGCCGGGCTAGTCATGCGCAAGTGGCGCTTCCGCGTGAGCTACTGGGTATAGCCTCCCTTCCTTTACACCCACCCCACCATGAGGCTCGTTGAAAGGATAAAAACTAATGGTCTCAATTGATACGTATAACGCGTGCGTGGACTTTCCCATCTTTGATGCCAAATCCCGCTCCCTAAAAAAGGCCATGCTTTCTACCGCGGGCGGTGCCATTGGGAAAAATGACCACAACACCGTGGTGGTTGAGGCGCTGCGGGATATTAACCTGCACCTGCGCGAAGGCGATCGCGTCGGGCTCGTTGGCCACAATGGCGCCGGCAAGTCCACGCTGCTGCGCCTGCTCTCCGGCATCTACGAGCCCACGCGCGGTACCGCCGATGTCCGCGGGCGCGTCGCCCCCGTCTTTGACTTGGGCGTGGGCATGGACCCAGAGGTATCCGGCTACGACAACATCATCATCCGCGGGCTGTTTTTGGGCCAATCCATCAAGCAGATGAAGAAAAAGATGGATGAAATCGCAGAGTTCTCCGAGCTGGGCGATTACTTATCGATGCCCCTGCGCACCTACTCCACCGGTATGCGCGTGCGCCTGGCACTCGGCGTAGTGACCTCCATCGAGCCGGAAATCCTGCTGCTGGATGAGGGCATCGGCGCCGTCGACGCCGCCTTCATGGCCAAGGCCCGCGTGCGCCTGCAAGAGCTGGTTAAGCGCTCCGGCATCTTGGTCTTTGCCTCCCACTCCAATGACTTTTTGGCGCAGCTGTGCAATACCGCGCTGTGGATCGATCACGGCGAAATCCGCTCCGTGGGCGAGGTATCTGAAGTCGTGGGCCAGTACGAGGGCCCAGAAGTAGGCGAATACGTGCGCGATCTGCGCCAGCGCTTTGAGGGCGAAGACGCCGCTGGGTAGGAGCTAGCGCAGCATCCCCAGCAGCTGCTGGCTCAGCCCGGAGACCTCCACGCACAGGTCATCCGGGCGTTTATAGTTATAAGCCGCCACGCGCGCAGTCACGTGCCGCTGCGAACTATTCTGCGGCCCCGCCTTTTCTTCCCCTTCAGAAACCACCTGGTAGCCCAGCTTCTGGCTCACCCGCGCCGAGGCCTCATTGTGCGCCACCCAGCTCGTGCTCATCGCCTGCGCACCTAGGTAATCGAGGCCAAAGGCCACAACCGCGTGCCGGATGAGCGTGCCCACCCCTTGGCCTTGGAAGCGGTGAAAGACCCAGGAACCGGTCGCAATTTCTCGCGTTCTAGCGAAGTCCTCCGCCCGCGCATCGATAGTACCCAGGATTTCTCCTGAGTGCGCATCGCACACGATGAAGTCCAAGGACCACTTTTCTGGGCGCAGCTGCGCCCGGTTGCTCCACCGGAACTGGGCCGCCGCCGCAGGCGTATTCATCCTGGGATTGAATAACCACGGAAAGGCGTAATCTGGAATGTCTGCGCCGTAGATGTCCTCTGGCGCCACACCGGCGATTGCCGCAATATCCTCATCGCGCATCACGCGCAGTTCCACGCCAGGGTGGGTTGTATCGCTCGCGCGAATCGTCAGCCCAAACGGTGGCCACATGCTTTCCATAAGCAGTCAGCTTAGCCCACGCGGAGGGACCTGACCCCCATTTGGTGGACACCTGATATCCAGCCCAGTCGAGCTGGCAAGATTGGTAATCTACCACCATGTCCAGGTACTGAGAAC
>NZ_JASPFZ010000023.1:0-20476 GCF_030227355.1 Corynebacterium sp. MSK310 | reverse complement strand
CCGCGTCCACAAAGTCCCTAGACTCCGAGTCCACAAAGTAGCTGGACTCCAAGTCCAAAAACCTCATGGACATAACACTTGCCAGCTAGCTTGGACAGCTAGGTGCGGGGTTAGCGCACCAATAGCAGCTGAATATCGCTAATAGCCCAGATCATGAAGTTGAAGGCCACCACCCAAAAGATCGCCATCCAGCTGCGCCAGCGCAGGTAGCGGCGCAGCTTGCGCACCATAATGATCGCGCAGCCGATCATGCCCAGCAGCGGGATGATCATGGTGGAGATGGCAAAGAAGTTTCTTTGGCCCTCGGTACACAGCCAGCTTGCGGTGCCATCGTCGCACAGTGGGCCGCCGCTAAGGCGCGAAAAGAGCGCGACGCCGAAGCCGTACAGCGCGGAGATGACCAGCACGGACACCATGTACCAGATGGCTTGCCGCGTGGAGCGCCGGTTGGCGGCGGCTACCTCGACGGGATCGGGCTCGTCTGCCAAATCATCGAAGCTTTGCGGCTCAGGCCGGCGCAAGTTGGCATAATCGGCGTCGGTCGTCAGGTCGTTTTCGGGGTGCTCTGGGCGTGAGCTCATACTTTAAAGCCTAGTCGGTCGCGGGGTGAATGAGTACCGGTACGCGAATATGAGGGAGTAACTCGGTTGCGGTAGAACCCAAAAAGACCCGCGCGATGGGACCTTGTGGGGCAGAGGCCATCAACATTAGATCGCCCTTTTTCCACTTAAGCGAATCAACCGCACCGGACCACCCGGCCCCGGAGCCGATCTCGGAGGAGACCTCGAGCTCGGGGAAGGAATCTTGGATGTGGTCGCGAGCCCGGTCGAGCATGGCCAATGAATCCTCGTGCCACTCCGCGGTGAGCTTGAGCGCAATATCGCTTTTATCCTTCGACGGGGAATGCAACAGGTCATCCGCCGAGAAGGCCAAGATGCGCAGGGGCAGATCCCAGCGATCTGCCAGCGCGGCTGCGCCCAATAATTCCCTATCAGCACGGTCACCGCGCTCTGTAATGACAAAATTAAAGCGGGTCACACCGTGTTTCGACAACTTGGCCTTGCGGGGGATAAGCCCTAAGGATTGCGGCGAGTAGTGCAGGAGGGTATCCGCAGTTGAGCCGGGGAAAAAGCGGCCCTTGGGCGCGGCTTGGTTAGGGCCTAACAGGATAATATCGGCCTGAAAATCTTGGGCCATCTCAGTAAGAAGCTGGGGGCGAGAGGGGCCATCGACAAGCACGGAGGGCGTATCGTCCCAGTACTTTTCCGGGATACCTGCCTCCGTCAGGGCCGCAGCGGTGGCTGTCACGCATGCTTGCTTCTGCTCTTTGAACCACTTCTTGTATTTCCCGCCCAGCTTGGACAAAGACGTCGTGGTCCAGGGCTGGAAAACCGTGGAAATAACGCGCACCTCTATCACCGCGGTGCGCGATAACCATGCGGCGAAGTCGAGGGGTTCCGTACCGGAAGAGGAAGGACTCCAAGAAATGAGGATGCGCAACGGCTCTTTGGCCGAGCCTTTATGCAGGGTCGGCAGCAGCGGTTGTTTAGATTTTTTGCCCATAGAATGAATATGTATGCGAAAGTTTAATGAGTACTAAGGCTCATTATCGTCTGTTGTGGCCGCAAAACTAAAATTGCACGCCGCCGCAAGCTTGCTATTCGCTATCCATGGTGGGGCGGTAGACATCCGCAAGCTTGGAAATGACCGCACCCATCTCGCGGGCGGTGGCCAAGTCCTCGGGCTCGAGCCACCGCATAATCTCCGCAAGGGCGGCGGCGCGTTGGCCGGAAACTATGGCCAATTCGGACTCGCCCAGCTGGGTGAGCGCAACCAGCACCCCGCGGCGATCTTCCTCATCGCGGTGGCGTTCCACGAATCCGCGGCGCTCTAGTTGGTAGAGCGCGTTGGACGCAGTGGGCATGCGGATGAGCTCCGCCTGGGCGATAGTGGATACGCGGGAAGGCCCGCGCAAGCGCAACTGGTTCATGATGGAGACCTGCGAGGTAGTCAACGATGAACCCTCTGCGGTGCGCTGGAAAATAAGAATTAACTTATTGAGCGCCGGTTGGATATCCCGCGCTACCTCTACCGCGTCCTCGTATTCGGACGGGGACTTCGTTGGGGCCGTCTCATCATGATGTTGCGTCATAGAACTAAATTCTATCGTGCACTACCGCCTAGCGGTAGTATCGCGACGAAAAAATTAGCTTCCCTTAATAAAATCTTCCAGCTCGTTGCGCGCGACATCGTCGGCCTTCTGTACTGGAGGGGACTTCATCAGGTAGGAGGAAGCGGAAAGTACTGGACCGGCAACCTTGCGGTCCAAGGCGATCTTGGCGGCGCGGACGGCATCGATAATAATGCCGGCGGAGTTAGGGGAGTCCCAGACCTCGAGTTTGTACTCCAGGTTCAGCGGAACCTCGCCGAATGCGGAACCCTCCAAGCGGACATAAGCCCACTTGCGGTCATCCAGCCACTCCACGTAGTCCGACGGGCCGATGTGGACGTTGCGGTCTGCGCGCTTGCCAGCGATAGGGGAGTTGTGCACGTTGGAGGTCACGGACTGGGTCTTGGAAATCTTCTTAGACTCAAGGCGCTCGCGCTCCAGCATGTTCTTGAAGTCCATGTTGCCGCCCACGTTGAGCTGCATCGTGCGGTCCAGGCGTACGCCGCGGTCTTCAAAAAGCTTCGCCATAACGCGGTGGGTGATGGTTGCGCCAACCTGGGACTTGATGTCATCGCCCACGATGGGCAGACCGGCGTCCTCAAACTTCTTGGCCCACTCTGGGTCAGAAGCAATGAAGACCGGCAGGGCGTTGACGAATGCGCAACCGGCATCGATAGCGGCCTGAGCGTAGAACTTATCCGCCTCTTCGGAACCAACCGGCAGGTAAGAAACAACAACCTCGGCACCCGCTTCGCGGAGGGCAGCTGCGGCATCGGCAGGAGCTTCATCCGATTCCGTAATGGATTCCTGGTAGTAACGGCCCAGGCCATCCATGGTGGGGCCACGCTTAACGGTGACCCCGAGGTCTGGGACGTCTGCGATGGTGATGGTGCAGTTGCGGGAGCTGCGGGTAGCCTCCGCAAGATCCTTGCCCACCTTGTCTCCATCGACGTCGAAGGCCGCGACGAACTCAATATCGCCGACGTGGTAGGGACCGAACTGCGTGTGCATCAGGCCAGGAATATTTTCCTCTGCTGCGGCGTTGCGATAAAACTCCACGCCCTGAATAAGGGACGTGGCGCAGTTGCCGACGCCGACGATGGCGACCTTTACTTTGTCAGACACACTATGCTCCTTTATAAATTCGTTGCTGTGTGGTGCCTGCGCAACGTTAGGCCAGAAATTATGCCTGGTGGTAGCACGACGGCATATGGATCGATCAAGAAGAGGAAATTAAGATAATGCGGGTGAATTCCGTTGCCTTTAAGCACGAGGTTTCTCACGAATGGGAGCGCACCCAACACGTCCGCGAATACCGCGCCGGGCACTTGGGGCGCGATGAGGTGTGCGATGCGGACTTCCTCCTCCGGGCCGCCGCCGAGCACCACGGCCGCACCATGGATAAACCCTGCCCGGTCTGCGGGGAGAACCTGCGCCTGACCCGGTGGGTGTACGGCGAGAGCCTAGGCCGGCGCGCCGGGAGCGCCCGCAGCGAGCAAGAAATAGCGGAATTTGTTGGTGAAGGCCTGGAATTTACCGTGCATGAGGTGGAGGTCTGCAGACACTGCCGGTGGAATCATTTGTTGCGTTCTGCAACGGCTTTTAACGCGTGTTAGTTTTCGACGCACCGCCTTAGGCAGTAAGCTGCAATTATTTAGTTTGTTACCAGGGATGAATGAGGACACGAATCAGTGACCGAGAAGGAATCTACTGGCGAGTCCACTAAGGTGGACCGCCGTAAAGAAGGCGAAGAACCCAAAAAGCGCCGCATTTGGCCGTGGGTCGTTGTGGCTCTCCTAGTGGTTTTTGTGGCACTGCCTGCAGGCCTTTTTGGCTATGCCTATTCGCAATACACCGTTCCGGAGCCCAAAGAGCTGGCCAATAACCAGGTCTCTACCATCTATGCCTCCGATAACGATACCCAGCTGGCGCGTTTGGTACCGCCGGAAGGCAACCGCACGCACGTGACCTTGGATGAAGTACCCGTCTTTGTCCAGGACTCCGTGCTCGCCGCTGAGGACCGCGACTTCTGGGAAAACTCCGGCTTTTCCTTCACCGGTTTGGGCCGCGCGGTACTGGGTAAGGTCACCGGCAATGACACCGCCGGCGGTGGTTCCACGATTACCCAGCAGTACGTGAAAAACACCCTGGTGGGCAACGAATACTCCTACGTTCGTAAAGCGCGCGAGCTCATCTACTCCATCAAGATGACCAATGAGTGGGAAAAAGAAGACATCCTCAACGCCTACCTGAATACGGTCTACTTTGGCCGCAATGCCTACGGCATCCAGGCTGCATCTAATGCCTATTTTGATAAGGACGCCAAGGACCTCACCCCTGAGGAAGGCGCCATGCTCGCCGGCCTTATCCAGTCGCCGTCTGGCCTGGACCCGCGCGTGAACCAGGAAGGTTCCGAAAACCGGTGGAACTACGTGCTTGATGGCCTCGTGGACATGGGCGATCTCAGCAAGGAAGAGCGCGATGGAATGGTCTTCCCGGAGACCCGCGACCCCTCTGAGTATTCGGCATATACGGAAGCCCCGGGTGCCAATGGCCACATTAAGGATCAGGTCATCCGCGAGCTTGAAGAGGTGGGAATTACGGAAAATCAGGTCTCTACCGGCGGCCTGCGCATTACCACCACCATCGATATGAACGTGCAAAACAATACGGTGCAGGCAGTCGATGACCAGCTGGCGCCGCTACAAGAGGATGCCCGCGCAGCTTCTGTAACCATTGACCCGAAGACGGGTGCGGTGCGCGGATACTTTGGCGGGCATGATTCCAACGGTTGGGATTACGCCAACTCCCCGTTGCAGACCGGTTCGACCTTCAAAATTATGGCGCTTGCCGCTGCACTGCAGCAGGGCATTAGCTTGGATACCAACTACTCCTCGGCGCCGTACCAGCTGCCGGGCTCCGATCTGGTCACCAACGTGGGCGGCGGCTGTGGCGTATGCGACCTGCGCGAGGCCACCAAGCAGTCCCTGAACACCTCTTATTTGCGCCTGCAGAGCGATCTGAAGAACGGCACCCAGGACACCGCGGATATGGCCCACGCTTTGGGCGTTGCCCGCTCGCTGCCGGGCATCGAAAAGACGCTGACTGAAAACGGCAAGCAGCCTTTCGAAGGTGTGGTCTTGGGCCAGTACCAGTCCCGTCCGTTGGACATGGCAACCGCGATGTCTACTCTTGCGAACCAGGGTGTCTGGCACAACCCGCACTTTGTGCAGCGCGTAGAAAATGCCGCAGGGGAAGTTCTGTATGAACACCCTGACGGTGAGGGCGAGCGCCGCGTTTCCGCCAATGTGGCCAATAACGTCCTTGAGGCCATGGGGCCAGTGGCAGCATGGTCCAACGGCTCGCTGGCGGGCGGACGTGCTTCGGCATCTAAGACCGGTACGACCCAGCTCGGTGATTCGGGAACCAATAAGGATGCATGGATGGTCGGTGCCACCCCGCAGCTTGCCACCGCCGTGTGGGTAGGTACGGCCGATAACACCTCTGCCATTTTCGACCAGTATGGCGGCATCATGTACGGCGCTGGCGCACCGACGAAGATCTGGAAGTCCGTATTGGATAACTCCTTGGCGGACCAGGAATTCCAGCAATTCCCCACTGCTTACCCGGTGCGCTTCGGCACGGTTTCTGCCGGCGACGGTCCGGCCTACAACCCAGGTGGTAGCGCCGGCGGGCAAAGCACCCAGAACTACACTGGTCCAGCGCAAAATGGCACCCCTGAAGAAGAGACCAGCCCAGCACCTGCGGAAAGCCCGGATGCGGGTCGCGATGCCCCGTCGCAGCAGCCGGAGAACCAGGGAGGCAATAATGGAAACGGCGGCAATAGGGGAAATGGCGGCGGCAATAACGAGCCAGCCCCACCCGAAGCTCCGTCTTTAGATGACATCCTTGACCGCGAAGGCGGCCTGGCTGACCTCTTAGGCTAAGCAAGGAGCGGTACGCGTGAGCCAAGACCAGCGCTTGTCCGCCGCAGACGAACCAATGGCGCGAGGCGTCATAGAGTTCTTGGGCGGGCCGAGGGGACGCTTTGCCCGGGATAGCCGCGCGCAGTGGTGGACCCCGCTGCGCGCGCTCATCGCGGTAGCCTGGATTTTCTTGGCCGGTGGGTTCTTATCCAAGGCAAATTGCGCCGCTGGTACTCGCGGCGAAGACGGCACCATCAATCTTGATTGGTCCGCTAACCGCCAGTACACCTCTTTTTGCTATAACGACATCGTCCCGCTTTATGAAGGCCGCGGATTAGATCAACCGGGCTTTCCCTACGCCTTTTCCTGGCAGGAAGATGGCCTGACCCGCTACATGGAATACCCGGTATTGGCGGGGATGTTCCAGGGCCTGATGGGCTGGATTGCGCGCCATACTTATGGGCTCGTGGAATGGGCTGGGGTGCCCGCCGCTGGCTGGTACTTTGGGCTCACCGCCATGGTCATGGCCTGCACCTGGGTCGGCGTCATCTACATGGTTTACCTCTTGGTGGGAAACCGCACGTGGGACACCATCCTGGTAGCCGCCAGCCCGTTGATTATCATCCATGCCTTTAGCAATTGGGATATACCTGCCATCGCCTTTGCCGTCGGCGCGCTACTGGCCATTAGCCGCCACCGCCCTTGGCTCGCCGGCATCCTCATCGGCCTTGGAACCGCATTCAAATTATGGCCGATATTTCTGCTCGGTGCGTTTTTCGTCCTTGCCTGGCGCAGTCGCCGCTGGGACGCTTTTGCCAAGGTCGCCGTCGCTACGGCTGCCGCTTGGTTCGTGGTCAACCTTCCCGTTGCCTTGAAATACCCGGACGCCTGGGCGGAATTTTTCCGCCTGAACCAGGAACGCGGCGCGGAATGGACCACCCTGTATGCGCTGATTAGCCGGAATCTGGACATTTCTTTCAGCCAGGACTTTTTGAATACTTTCTCGCTCGTGGCATTCATCTTCTTGTGCGCCGGTATTGCCTTGGCCGGCTGGCGCAGCCCGCTTACCCCGCGGGTAGCGGAGTTGGTCTTCCTCATCGTCGCGGCCTTCCTGCTGGTCAATAAGGTTTGGTCCCCGCAGTATTCGCTCTGGCTCCTAGTTCCAGCGGCCTTGGCCGTGCCGCGTTGGCGGTTGGTTTTGGGCTGGGCGCTTGCCGATGCCCTCGTATGGCCCCTGCTCATGTGGCACATGCTGGGCATCGATAATAAGGGTATTCCACACGAGCTCTTGGACGTGGCGATCCTTGTGCGCGATGGATTCATCATTGCCATGGCGGTTATTGTGCTGCGGCAAATGTGGAATAAAACGGAAGATAAAGTGCGTGCGGCGCATACGGGCCGCGACCCAGTGGCGGGAGTATTTCAATGATTGTGACCATAATCGGCATGGTGTCGATCTTGTTGGGCTTTATCTGCGTTATGGCGGCCTTTTGGCTGTTTCATAACAGGGAAGATAAGCGCGGGCCCATCATCTTGGGCATCCTTGCCATTGTTTTTCTCACCATCATTCCCGCGACGTGTGCTATCTTTTTTGCCTCCACTACGACGGGATAGATTTCTTTTCGCCGGTCATTTGCGGTATTGTGGTGGGGTTGCTTGACGCAACGCACCCTCCTGCTGCATCCGCAAAGGTGATGCAGCCGAAAACGACTAGACCATAGGAGGTGATGAGGTCCGTGCGTCACTACGAAGTCATGATCATTCTGGATCCTAATCAGGATGAGCGCACCGTAACCCCGTCCCTAGATAAGTACCTCGACATCGTCCGCAAGGACGGCGGCAAGGTTGAGAACCTCGATGTATGGGGCAAGCGTCGCCTTGCATACCCTATCGAGAAGAAGGAAGAGGGCATTTACGCCGTCGTTAACCTGGAGTGCGAGCACCCTTCGGTTTCCGAGCTCGACCGTCGCCTGAACCTGAACGACACCATCCTGCGTACCAAGGTTCTGCGCACCGACAGCAAGTAGCGGATACTGGGATCAAGCACAATCCACGTAACCGATAAGGAGTAAAGACATGGCACAGGGAGATACCAATATTACGGTGGTGGGCAACATAGTTGCTGACCCCGAGCTTCGCTTCACCCCAGCGGGTGCGGCGGTAGCTAACTTCCGCGTCGCCTCCACGCCTCGTCGCTATAATTCGCAGACGAACCAGTGGGAAGACGGCGAAGCTATGTTCCTGACCTGCAACGTATGGCGCCAGGCGGCGGAGAACGTCGCCGAGACCCTGAGCAAGGGCATGCGCATCATCGTTACCGGCCGCTTGAAGCAGCGTTCCTTCCAGACCCGCGAGGGTGAAAACCGCACTGTATTTGAGATCGACGTCGATGAGGTCGGTCCGTCGCTCCGCTACGCCACCGCACAGGTAAACCGCAATCCCCGTGAGGGCGGCGGCAACTTTGGCGGCGGCGGCCAGCAGCAGCGCTCGAATAACAATAATCAGGGCGGCTTTGGAGGCCAGCAACAGCAGCAGTCGCAGCAGCAGAACCAGGCTCCTGCAGAGGATCCGTGGAACTCCGCACCGCCAGCAGGCGGCTTCGGAGGCGCTGATTCTGAACCTCCGTTCTAAGTCTGTCACCCGCAACTATTCAACTAACTCAATTGAAAGGCAGGGATCATGAAGCTGATCCTCACCGCTGCCGTTGAGAACCTCGGCGCCGCTGGCGAAATTGTTGAGGTTAAGGACGGCTACGGACGTAACTACCTGCTTCCCCGCGGCTTGGCCATCGTGGCTTCCCGCGGCGCTGAGAAGCAGATTGAGGGCATCAAGCGCGCCCAGGAAGCTCGCGAAATTCGCGACCTGGACCACGCACGCGAGGTCCGCAACCAGCTTGAGCAGCTGACGAACGTTGAGGTCAAGGTTAAGACCTCCACTTCCGGCAAGCTCTTCGGTTCCGTTAACGCAGAAGACATTGTCAAGGCCGTCTCCAAGGCCGGTGGCCCTAACTTGGATAAGCGTATCGTTGATATGCCCAAGGGCCTGGTCAAGAAGACCGGCAACTACCAGGTCGAGCTGAAGCTGCACGCTGACGTGCTCGGCAAGGTGAACTTCTCGGTCGTCGCTGCTTAAGCAGCGCTCGACGGTCCACAGACCCAAAGACAACAGCACGGCTTAAGGCCCCAAGAATTCTCTATGTGAGGTGGAGAATTCCTGGGGCCTTTTGCCTACCCAACTGGCCTGTGGATAACTGTGAAAATCTGTGGATGAATGTGGAATTCAGGGTACGGGCTCACCAAGATTTTTGCACGACTTTACCGCTGGTCACGGCCTATTTTCCGCCACTGTGTGGGAATTTTCACACTTCGAAATAATCGCCCTGACCAGCGGTTATTATCGTTGCAGGTCACAGTGATGCCAAGTTATCCACAGTCGTGACCTCGGCAAATGAAATGCAACGATCGGCCTACCAGGTAATTCCACAAGCACCTGTGGATAACTGTGGGAGTTATGCCCAGGCAGGTAGTGTCCGGGAGCTCGTCTACACTTGGACAGCGTTACGCACGGTCTCTTTACGGACACCAAGGGGGACACATGACCAACGCGAGCTTCGATGATGAACAGCTTCCGCCGGAACCACCGGCGCCGGATAATGCCGTAGCGCGCCGGCCGCGGTACCAACAGGATCAACCGCAGCGCTACGAGGAGTATCGCCAGCCGCCGTCGGACCGGGAAGCAGAGCAGGGCGTATTGGGCGCTATGCTGCTCAGCCCCAATACGGTCATGGAGGTAATTGAAGAGCTCGAACCCGATGACTTCTATTATCCGGCCCACGCCTTAATTTATGGTGCCATGCTGGACCTCTACGCGGCGGGGCAAGACATCGACCCCCTTATCCTTTCCTCGCGGCTGGATAGGTTTAATAACCTCGAACGCGTTGGTGGTGCGCCCTACTTACACACCCTTTTGGCTACCGTTCCCACCGCGGCCAATGCCCGCTATTACGCGGAAATCGTGGCGGAAAAGGCCGTCCTGCGCCGGCTTGTGGATGCCGGTACGCGCGTGGTCCAACTGGGATTTTCTGGCACAGAGGATGCCGAGATCGAATCGGTGATCGACCGAGCCCAGCAGGAAGTATTTGCCATCGCCCAGCGCAAGACCGCTGAGGACTACCGCGTGCTGGGTGATCTGATTGATCCCACCATTGATGAGTTGGCGGCGCTACAGCAGGCGGGCGGCGTTGAATTGGGCGTGCCCACAGGCTTCATTGACTTGGATAAGCTCACCAATGGCTTGCACGCAGGCCAGATGATCATCGTGGCGGCGCGACCCGGTGTGGGTAAGTCCACGCTAGCGATGGATTTCATTCGCTCGTGCTCTCTGCAGCACGGCAAGTCCTCCGTCATTTTTTCCTTGGAAATGTCAGCCTCGGAGATCGTGATGCGCCTGCTCTCCGCGGAATCTGAGGTCAAGCTCACCGATATGCGCAGTGGTGGCGTCTCCACGGAGGATTGGGCGAAGATCGATGACACGCTTAACCGCATTCAAGATGCGCCGCTATTCATTGATGATTCCCCGAACCTCACGATGATGGAGATCCGTTCGAAAGCCCGCCGGCTCAAGCAGCAGCATGGCCTCGACCTCATTGTTTTGGACTATCTCCAGCTGATGTCTTCGGGTAAAAAGGTGGAGTCGCGCCAGCAAGAGGTCTCGGAGTTCTCGCGCCAGCTCAAGCTATTGGCCAAGGAACTTGAGGTGCCGGTGATTGCCATTTCGCAGCTGAACCGTGGACCTGAAGCCCGTAATGACAAGAAGCCGCAATTGGCTGACTTGCGTGAGTCCGGTTCCTTGGAGCAGGACGCCGATATGGTGATGCTGCTATACCGCCCAGACTCGCAAGACCGCGATAACGAGCGAGCCGGAGAAGCGGATATTATTTTGGCCAAGCACCGCGGCGGGCCCATTGACACGGTTCAGGTGGCCCACCAGCTGCACTACTCCAAGTTCGTCAACATGGCGCACGGATAAAGGACTTATAGGTCCACGACGGCCGCGGGGTCCCCTAAGCGGGGACCCAGAATTACCAGCACGATAAAGACCGCGGCCGCGACCAAGGAAAGCCACCGCCATACCGGGAAGAAGCGTTGCCCGCCCCAGTGAGCGATCGCTGCACCGATGAGCGCGCTGAGGGTATTAAAGAGCAGATCATCGATATCTGTGCGGCCTAGGGCAAAAACATATTGGGCCGTCTCCAGGGTTAAACTCAGCGCGAATCCCCAGGCAGCCGATACCTTCACGGAACGGCACAGCGTGAATATCAAAAGCCCGAAGGGGATGAAGAAGGCGGTATTGCCGGCGTATTCGAAAAGCGGCGCAAACCAACTATTGCCGGAAAATTCATCGAGGGGAACTAAATGGAGCTCGCGGACGCGCTGGTTTTCGGGCTTCCACAGGTAACCAATCTGGAAGAAAGCTTTCAGGGTGGTCAGCGCCACCATGACGCCAATCCACGCGCTAAGGGCTAATTTATCGAGCAAGGGCCTCACCCTTAAGCTCAGGCAAAGTAAATGCAGCTGTGGCGGCGATGGCGAAGGCAGCCGCAAAGAGCACGAAAAGGAATCCAGCGCCGGTCGCCGCGATGAGTGGCGGCACAACGAGCGGTGCGACGATGGAGGCGATGCGACCAAAACCGGCGGCGGCACCTGTACCACGACCGCGCAGCGCGGTGGGGTAGAGCTCCGGACCAATCGCATAAAGAGCACCCCAGGCGCCGAGGTTGAAGAAGGACAACAGGCACCCGGCGATGATGATGAATACTTCGGAGCTTGCGGTGCCATAGAGCCCGGCCGAGACGGCGGAGCCGACCAAGAACACGGCGAGGGTGACTCGCCGGCCCCAGACCTCAATGAGCCAGGCGGCGGTGGCGTAGCCCGGTAGCTGTGCCAAGGTAATGATGAGGGTGAAGCTGAAAGATTTTACGAGCGAGAACCCATCGGCAACCAGCAGGGACGGGATCCAGATGAAGGCGCCGTAATAGGAGAAATTGACGCAAAACCAAATGGTCCACAGGGCCGCCGTGCGGCGGCGCAAACCCCGACCCCAAATGGAGGTCTCGGTGGAGGCAGTGGGTTCTGGGTGGACATCGTCAAGCGGCTGGCCCGCGGCGGCCTCCTCGAAGGACGCCACAACCTCTTCGGCCTCGCCGTGGCGGCCCTTGGATTCGAGGAAGCGCACCGATTCCGGCAAGCCTAGGCGCACGTAGACCGAATAAGCGGCGGGGATGAGACCCACGGCAAAGCCCCAGCGCCAGCCGTTTTCGCCGGCGCCCACGATGAAGGTGCCGATGAGCGCGGCGAGGATCCAGCCGAGCGCCCAGAAGGCCTCGAGGAGGACTACCATGCGCCCGCGGATGCGGCGCGGTGAGAATTCGGAGATGAGTGTGGAGGCGACCGGCAGCTCCGCGCCCAAGCCCAGCCCGACGATGAAGCGGAAGATGATAAGCATGGTCAGCCCACCGGCCAGGGCGGAAGCGCCGGTGGCCAGGCCATAGACCAAGAGGGTGAGGGAGAAGACGTGGCGGCGGCCGTATTTATCCGCAAGGAGCCCGCCGAATGTCGCGCCCAGAGCCATGCCGAGGAAGCCAACAGAGGCGAGCCAGGAGGTTTGGGTGCTACTCAAATCCCAATGCACGGCCAGGGCGGCCATGATGAAGGAAATGAGCCCGACATCCATAGCATCGAGCGCCCACCCTAGGCCGGAGCCCAAGAGTAGGCGCTTGTGTTTGCTGGTGACCGGAAGCCGGTCTAATCGTTCATTGCGGCTGAGCATGCGCTAATCATAGCGCTGGGTGGAAAATTTCCGGAGACGCAGGGAATTGGAGACGACGAATACGGAGCTCAACGCCATTGCAATGCCGGCAAATAGCGGGTTCAGCAGGCCAAAGGCCGCCACGGGGATGAGAATAATATTATAGGCAAAGGCCCAGAACAGGTTGCCCTTAATGATTTGCAGCGTGCGGCGGGATAGGCGAATGGCATCGGCTGCGGACCGCAGGTCCCCATTCATCAACGTGATATCGGAGGCCTCGATGGCAACGTCGGTACCGGCGCCCATCGCCAAGCCAAGGTCCGCCTGGGCCAAGGCCGCGGCATCGTTGACGCCGTCACCAACCATCGCCACATTGTGCCCCTCGGACTGGAGCTTCTTGATGACGTCGACCTTTTCCTCCGGAACCACGCCGGCTGTGACCTCGGTGATGCCAACTTCCTCTGCCACGCGCTTGGCCGCGCCCTCATTATCGCCGGTCAGCAGGTGCGGGGTTAGGCCCAGCTGCTTCATCTGCTCTACGGCCTCAGCGGAGGTGGGCTTGACGGTGTCCCGGACCTCAATGAGCCCAGCGAGCTCATCGTCGAGGTACACCGCCACTGGGGTAGCGCCCGCGCCCTCTGCCTTGCGGAAGGCCTCAGCGTACTGGCCTAGGTCCCCACGCGGCTTGCCGACGCCCACGCGGACCCCATCCACCGTTGCTTCCACGCCAGCGGTGCTGGTGGAAAAGTCGGTGCCGGGCTCCACGTCGCGCTCGCGCGCAATGGCCTGGGCGATGGGGTGTTCGGAGTTCCGCTCGACGGCGGCTGCGTACTCGAGGACATCGCCATGCACGGCCGTAACGGACATTTCACCGGCGGTCACCGTGCCGGTCTTATCCATCACGATGGTATCGACCTGCTTGGTGGACTCGAGGATCTCCGGGCCCTTGATGAGCAAGCCCAGCTGGGCACCGCGGCCGGTGCCGACCAAGATGGCGGTCGGGGTGGCAAGGCCCAGCGCGCAAGGGCAGGCGATGATCAGCACGGAGACGGCGGCGATAAACGCCGGCGCCACGCCGCCAAAGATGAGGTGTACCAGCAGCGTGAGGACGGAAATGCCGATCACTATCGGTACAAAGACCTGCGCGATGCGGTCCACCAGGCGCTGCACGGGTGCCTTGGAGGCTTGCGCGTTGGTGACCAAGGTGGCCATTTGGGAAAGGACCGTGTCCTCGCCCACCTGGGTGGCCTTGACCTCCAACTTGCCGGAAGCGTTAATGGTGGCGCCGGTAACGGTATCGCCCACGCCCACCTCTTCCGGGACGGATTCACCGGTGATCATGGAGGCATCCACGGCGGAATTGCCGGAGACGACCTCACCATCGGTGGCAACCTTTTCGCCCGGGCGCACAACGAAGACATCGCCCACCTGCAATTGGGAGATGGGGATGCGCTTTTCCTTGCCATCCCGCAGCACGGAGGCTTCCTTCGCACCCATGGACAGCAGGGTGCGCAGCGCCTCGGACGATTGTCCCTTGGCCTTGACCTCGAACCAGCGGCCGAGGAGCAGGAAGGTAATGACCATTCCCACAGACTCAAAGTAGATATGGTCCATCTCGGCCGAGCTGGAGGACCACGACATGCTCATGGTCATGCCGGGCTCGCCGGCGTTGCCAAAGAATAGCGCGTACAGGGACCACAGGTATGCGGCCGAAGTGCCCATAGAAATTAAGGTATCCATGGTGAACGAGCCGTGCTTCAGGTTGGTCCACGTAGCGGAGTGGAAGGGGGCGCCACCAAAGATGAAGACGACGGTGGCCAGCATGGCGCAGGCCCACTGCCAGTTCTGGAACTGAAGGGCGGGCACCATGGAGACAACCATGATGGGGGCGGACAATACCGCGGAGATGATGGTGCGCCGCAGCAGGCTCTGTTGTTCGGCAGCGCGGGCATCATCAACCGGCGTGCCCTCTGCGTCTGCGTCCCCGTCCTGGTCGCCGTCATCGCTGCCGGACATATCGAAAGCGCTGTATCCGGCGCCTTCGACGACCTTGATCAGATCCGCGGGCGTAGAAGTCTCCGGATCGAACTCAATAGAGGCGGATTCGGTGGCAAAGTTTACGCTCGCCTCAACGCCGTCTACCTTGTTGAGCTTTCGTTCTACCCGGGAAGAGCAGGACGTGCAGGTCATGCCCGAGACCCCGAGATCAACGTGTGACATAGTATTCGCCTACTTAAGGGTGTATCCGGCTTCGGCTACGGCGGCTGCCACTTGCTCATCGGTGAAATCGCTACCGGAGACAGACACTGCGCCGGTGGTGTGGTCTGCAGAAACTGCCTCAACACCGGCGATTTCGCCTACCTCTTCGCGGATGGACATTTCGCAGTGTCCGCAGCTCATTCCTTCTACGGTGTAGTTCTTCGTTGCCATGACTATCATCCTTTCTCGGTTGCTTATGCTTCCATGCTATACCCCCTAGGGGTATCAGGCAAGGGAGGAATTTAGGTACGGTGGGGAATAAACCACAATGTAAAGGAGTTACAACGAGTATGGCTACTATCGACGTCACTGAAGAGAACTTTGAACAGACCGTAACCGGCGAAGGCATTACGCTTGTCGATGCCTGGGCGGACTGGTGCGGCCCATGTAAGCGCTTTGCTCCTGTCTACGAGAAGGCATCCGAGGAGCACACCGATGCTACCTTTGCCAAGCTGGACACCGAGGCAAACCAGGGCCTTGCATCCGCGCTGCAGATTCAGTCCATTCCTACCCTGATGATCTTCCGTGATGGCATCCTCGTATTCCGCGAGGCTGGCGCACTGCCGCCCGCAGCGCTGGAGGATCTGCTCAAGCAGGTCAAAGACCTGGACATGGCTGAGGTTCGCCGCCAGGTTGAAGAGCAGAACGCACAGCAGGCATAGAATCTGAATTTTCAGAGCTTCCACGGCGCTTTCTGGTGAGTATCGCTAAACTCGCTAGAAAGCGTCTTTTTTATGACCAAAGGAGATAGTGATGGCTAACCCCTTCAGCAAGGGCTGGAAGTACGTGATGAGTTCTCTCGATCAAAAGATTGATGAGAACGCCGATCCAAAGGTCCAAATCCAGCAGGCGGTCAAGGCCGCCAAGGAACAGCACCAGGAAATCTCGGATCATGCGGCAGAGATCATCGGGCACAAGTCTCAGTTGGAAATGCAGATGAACCGCCTGGTGAAGTCCCAGCAGGATTACCAATCCCAAACCGAGCGCGCCTTGGAGCTCGCGGATTCCGCTGAGGACCCCCAGAAGGCGAATGAGTACAACCAAGCCGCTGAGGTAGTGGCTTCCCAGCTCGTCGCGGTGGAGCAGGAACTAGAAGACGTCAAGCAGCAGCACGCGGCGGCGGAGCAGGCGGCTGAACAAGCCAAGAACCAGCAAAAACAATCCGAGGCCCGACTCAAGGAGCAGCTGGCACAGGTGAGCCAGTTGGAAGCGCAGGCGGATCAGGCCGCAATGCAGGAAAAGAATGCGGAAGCACTCGATTCCATGAACGAGCTCAAGCCCGATGATTCCGTGCCGAGCCTGGATTCCGTCCGCTCCAAGATTGAAAAGCGCTATGCCGATGCGCTTGGTGCACAAGAGTTGCAGCAGGCAACCGGTGGCGACCGCATGAGTGAGATTCAAGCGGCCGGCAACGACATGAAGGCCAGCGCGCGGCTAGATGCGCTGCGCGCCGATATGGCCAAGAAGAAGGAAATCGAATCCGGGGATTAATTCTCGCGGCGGATATTAATTAGCACGCCGCGGATTCCTGAGTGGAACCCATCGCGCAAGTTCACGCGCTGGGTTTCCGTCAGGGTGTATTCATGCAGGGTTTCGCAGGCGAACTGCAGCAGCGGGCGGTCGATTTCCGGCGGTAATCCGCCGCCAGACAGTAAGTGGGCTTGGTCGCGCTGCTCTGAGTTGGCGGCATTATCAAACCACCACGATGCGTACTGCTGGCCCACATCGAATGGGGACTGGAACCCGGCAGAGCTCCAGACCTCTTCTGGCAGCGGGACGTACTTCGAGCGCAGCTTGCGCCGCGGTGCCATCATTGACGGCTTCGGCGCAGGCTTTGGTGCTGCTTGATCGGTAGCCTCGGCCTCTTCGGCAGGGCCCTTCTCCGCTTCTGCAGTGGGCTTGTCTTGCTCTTGTGGGGTTGGGGTTGCGGCCTGCTGTGCGCTTTGAGGCGGCGCAGGCTTTGGGGCAGGCGCCGGCGTCGGCTTTTCCGGGGTGCCGAATGCGGTTTCCACCTCGGAGGGCTCCTCGCACTCGTCGCAGTGCTCGGCTCCTGGAAGCTCCTCTTCTGCTTCCTCTGCCTTCTGCGCTGCATCGCGGACCACTGGGGGAAGCGGTCCCTCGAGGACCTGCAGCTCCATGGAATCCGCGAAGTCCTCGCGCGGATCCAAGATGGTGGTGGAATCGCACGTATGGCGCAGCGCTGCGGACATGGAATCCCAGCCAAACCCGTACAGGTGCACGCGGATGCCATTGTCCACGGCGGTCTGCGCGCCGGGAATCATGTCCGCGTCGCCGCTGACCAGCACAAAGTCGGTGAACTGGTTCTTCACGGCGGCCATGACCATATCGGCCACGAGCCGGGTGTCTACGCCCTTTTGGGTGCGTCGCTCGCCCCATTCAATGAGTTGTCCCGTGCGCAATTGCACGCCCTCGCAGGTGCGAAGGGCGCGTTGGTAGCGGTGCGGACCGGTATCCGGGATTCCGTCGTACCAGTATTGGCGTTGAATCGGGTTGCCTAATTGCTCCTCGATCATTCCGCCCATGGTGCTGACCACCTCGGGCAGATCGATTTCTAGCTGCGCGCGGGCCCCCGTTTCCCAGGAGTTATAAAAGCTCGCGAGCAGGTATGAGGCATCGACAAAGACAAGTGTGCGTTCAAGCATGGCTCCTAAGTTCCGTTCTAATTGTTCTAAATAAAATTCTTTGTTACCTCCAGTGTGCCTTATTCACCCCGAAACGTCGATCACAATTCGCTAATTCCCAGCATATTGGCCGCAAATGAAAAGTTTTCGGTGACCATTGCGGCGTCGGCAAGTGTGTTATATGGTTAGTTACACAACTAACTAAGTAACTAACGAGCCAAAGGTGATGATGGATAACTCCACGCAGCCGCTCTTTCGGCAGATTGCGTCCTTGGTGGAAGACACCATTGTGGACGGCACTCTGGCGGAGGGCGATAAGGCACCTTCCACCAATGAGTTGGCGGATTTCCACAACATCAACCCCGCAACCGCGCGGAAGGGGATCACCCTCTTGGTGGACCTAGGGGTGCTGGAAAAGCGGCGGGGCATCGGCATGTTTGTGGCCGAGGGTGCATCGCGTGCCATCCGCGAGCGCAGGCGAGGCGACTTTGCCGCGGAATATATGGCCCCGCTTGTCGATGAAGCAGTTCGCTTGGGCTACAACCGCGCCCAGCTCCATGACCTTTTCGATCGGGTTGCAGAAAGCAGAGGAATGTACTCATGATTACTACCCGCGATTTCACCTTTTCCGCAGGTCTTACCCATGGCTTGGTGGGCCGCAACGGAATTGGCAAGACCACCTTATTGCGAAAAATTGCCGGCCAAATTCAATCCGGTCGCATCACGGTCTTCGACCGCCAGCCCTTTGATAACCAATCCGTACTCAACCGGGTAATCCTCATGGGCATCGACAATCCGCTGCCGGATTCGTGGGGTAGCAAGAAGCTCGGCGCCGTCGGCCAGGCGCGATGGCCCAACTGGAATGCGGAGCAATATGACGACCTCATCGCCGGCTTCGACATCCCAAATAAGGCGTATTCCGCGCTCTCGCGTGGACAGAAATCGGCATTGGGATTTGTTTTCGCCGTTGCCTCTGGCTGCGAAATAATGCTTTTGGACGAGCCTTATCTGGGTCTCGACCTGCCACGGCGCGAACTCTTTTACCAGGTCCTCCGGGAAGAGCACGGTCGCACCATCGTGGTATCCACCCATCACCTCAATGAAATAGAGGGGTTGTTGGACACTATTTCCCTCATGGGGGAGAGCCCTATCAGCGGTCCAGTGGATGAATTTGTTGATTCCTTCCTGGAAATCAGCGGGCCCGAGGAGGCCATCTCCGCGGCCGTTTCCGCCCTTGACCTGCCGGTATTGGAGCGCGCTTCAACCAGCCTGGGAGACCAAGTGCTTGTCGATGCCCGCACTACCTCGCCCGATCCCGTCTTCCGCTATGCCAACGAACATCATCTCCGGGTAGCAGAGGTATCACTTGAAAAGGCTGTCCGAGCATTGGAGGAGCAGTCATGAAACTCTTATGGCACACAACGGAATGGGTCTGGGTAACAGTCCTATTCTTCATTGCGCTTTATCCTGTACTTTTTGGCGAAAAGTGGGGAACTGTCACCTTGCTCTTGCCCCTTGTGCCCATCCTGACGTATCAACCCAGTTTTGATAAGTACCAAGTACTTGGCCTGAGCTCACAGATATGGAATGAACACCGCCGGATTATCGTCTCGGTTTTTGCTGTTGTGGCCATGGCAGGAGCGGCTGCACGGCAGAGCTGGTGGGCGTTGGCTGTTTATGCGGCGGCATTGGCATGGGCGCTGTGGCGGAAACCAACCCCAACCAGGACGGGGTACTCACGACCCCTTTGGGAATTGCATCCAAGCTTGGGCGTTTCCCGCCGACGCTCGACGCGCAGGCTGTATACCGCCGCCAGGTCCGCATGTGGCTGATGGTCGTCGTATTCTTAGCCATCAACGTTGTGCTTTCGCTAATGAGCACGCTGTGGGAACCGATGGAATTCATCGCTTTCATTGCTTGGTCACTCTCCGCCGTTTTCATCAGCCAGC
Source organism: Corynebacterium sp. MSK310 (assembly GCF_030227355.1). Classification (NCBI taxonomy): domain Bacteria; kingdom Bacillati; phylum Actinomycetota; class Actinomycetes; order Mycobacteriales; family Corynebacteriaceae; genus Corynebacterium; species Corynebacterium sp. MSK310. The sequence goes on along the minus strand of NZ_JASPFZ010000023.1, from coordinate 723 downwards.
CCATGGGCATATTGCGGGATACGCTCAGGGATTATGTCACCCTCGGCGGCACGCGTCGGCGCTGGGCTTCCATGACCGCAATGACGGGGCTCATCCTCATCCTTGGTTGCGCCGCCGTAGGGTTAGCCCTTTCCTTCTGGGGGAACACAATCGAGGTCGCCGCCGGCATGACCGCCATCGCGGGCGTCACCGTCCCGGGACTTATGTACCTCGAGTTCCTAGAGAAGAGGACCCTTGGAGTTTTAGTCGCGTACCTCCTCGGTATCGCAGCACTGTTATGGCTTTTCGCCCAAGGCTATATCTCGGCCGCGGTGGGGATGTTTATAAGCCTTGGCATCTACGCCGTATGGGCCGTAACTCTGCCGATATATGCACGCCGCATAAGCAGCCTGTGGAGGAAAGGCTTTGCGGGCTGGCTTGGCATGAGATAAATGCGTTCGAAACCAGGAGTGACCAGCGAGTTTGTAAAAGTTTAAAGCGGTGTGTAACTTAATACGAGTCAGCGCGACCGACAGCGCCCCACAGAGACAAGAATTTGTTTCTGGCTGAAGCGGCGATAGGAAAACAGGCCCTGACAAAAAATAACTTTTTACTCGCAACGAGTTCCATGCTTTAGAGCATGTAGCTGTTGTGTGGTGACGATGTCTGAGAACTCAATAGTGTGCCAATGTACTTATTTTTTATTTTTGTGTGCATGGTTGTGTGTTGATTGGTCTGTTGGCC
>NZ_JASPFZ010000022.1:0-21557 GCF_030227355.1 Corynebacterium sp. MSK310 | reverse complement strand
GTCTCAAGAACAGCCGGCAGACTCATGGAAGGAGCCCGAGTTTCCGGCTGGAAACAAGCCATCAACCAAATGGCCGTGGCCTTTCCCGACCGCTTCGACAAATACCTATAAACCTAGCCCCACACACAAACAACTTGACACGCTCATTGCTCGTCGTTGGGTGTGCGCCAGTCCATGGGCGCGGTAGGAACGAGTGCAGATAACGCCCTAGCAGAATCGTTTAACGCCACCTTAAAGCGGGAAGTCTTGCGTGATAGGAAAGTCTTTGGCAATCCCATTATCTGCCGTCAGGAAGTCTTTAGGTGGTGCATGCGCTACAACACGCGCCGGCGACACTCGTGGTGCAACCTTCTAGCTCCCGATGACTTCGAAGCACTCACATCAGCTACACTGACCAAAGCAGCATAGCTAACCCCCGACGTGCCCACTTTCCGGGGGTCAGGCCCATAATAGAAATCAAGGCACATGCCTAGGAATAAAACTCGGGGCACTTCATCTCCCCAACTCGACTGGGTTGAATATCAGGTGGCCACCAAATGGAGGTCAGGTCGTTCCAGATTTTCCCCTCTATTCAAACGGAACAAAGCCTGGGACATTGCAGGCTTAAAGCAATTTGTGCGTGGCCAGTGGAAGTCCTGAGCTGAAATGGCGCGGCTTTCCGCTGAGCGGATCCGTGAATCCTAAGTCCGTCGCTGTTAAGTGCATGGGCACGGACATGTCTTCAGCTTCCTCAGGGAAAATCGTGGGGTAGACAGGATCGCCGAGGATCGGTATGCCCGCCTGCCACATGTGCAGCCGCAATTGATGGGTCTTCCCAGTCTGTGGTTTTAGGGTGTAGATGCCGAGGTCAGCCAGTGAACCGTGAACTTTTTCATAAGGGGCCTTATCAATGGGTTCTACCGATTCTAGTGTGGTGAAAGCATTTGGTTCACCATCTGCTATTCGTCCCTGGATTTCACCGGGCGTTTTAGTTAGGTGGGAGGACCATTGGAGGGGCGTCGGCAAGCGGCGGAATTCCGCGACCGCCTGGTAGGTCTTGTGGACTTTCTTTTCTGCGAAGAGGGACTGGTAGGCGCCGCGGACGTCCTTGTGCTTGGTAAATAGAAGAAGGCCCGAGGTGAGGCGGTCGAGGCGGTGTGCCGGCACTAATTCGTTATTTCCGGTGGAACGGCGAAGGCGTACGGTGGCGGTTTCGACGATGTGCCGGGCGCGCGGCATGGTGGCCATGAATGGGGGTTTATCGGCTACCAGGATGTTGTCATCTTCATAGATGATGGGGATGTCATAAGGCACGGGTGCTTCTGGTGCGGGGATGCGGTAGAAGAAGACATCGACATCTTTGCCGAGCACGGTACCTGGCTTTAGGGGAGTTTGATCGCGCAGGACTACCTCGCCCGCGGTGAATCGGTCACGCAGTGCCTGTGCATCATCATTAGGGTGGCGGTGGCGCTGCGAGGAGATGACTTTGCTGAGAAAATCCCAGGTGCTGAGACCTTCCTCCGGCGTGCGTACGCGCGTGGGGTTGAGCCCATTTTTAATGGGCAAAGGGCTGAATCCTTTTTTGTGGTGTATTAGTGTGTTTGACATGGATATTAATTCTCTCGCGGACCAGGTGCTGGCTTTTTTCAATGACGGAATTGGCGCGGTGATATGGGGCGTATTCCGAACGCTCCTCGAAATTTTCTCTCCGTCCAATTCTGATCCTGCAACTGTCAACCATTAAGCCTAATCCGTACTATAATTAAGTTATAACCACTGAAAGGAAAGATCATGGCTAAGGAAGACATTGTAGTCGTCGCCGTCGACGGCTCTGACGCCTCAAAGAACGCCGTCCGTTGGGCGGCAAATACGGCGATGAAGAGGGAAATCCCGCTGCGCATCGCATCGAGCTACACCATACCGCAATTCCTGTATGCAGAAGGTATGGTTCCGCCGAAGGATCTCTACGATGACTTGCAGGACGACACCCTGGAAAAGATTGAGGAAGCTCGTGCAATCGCTCACGAGGTAGCCCCAGAGCTCAAGATTGGGCACACCATCGCAGAGGGCTCCCCCATCGATATGCTCTTGGAAATGTCTCAAGACGTCACCATGGTCGTGATGGGTTCGCGCGGCATGGGCGGCCTGTCCGGCATGGTCATGGGGTCTGTCTCCGCAGCAGTTGTTTCCCACGCCGCTTGCCCGGTAGTTGTGGTTCGTGAAGATAATAACGTCACCGACTCCACCAAATACGGCCCAGTTGTCGTTGGCGTGGACGGTTCCGAGGTTTCTCAGAAGGCAACCTCCTATGCTTTCCGCGAAGCCCAGGCTCGCGGCGCGGCCCTCGTTGCCGTGCACACCTGGATGGATATGCAAATCCAGGCATCCCTCGCCGGCCTCTCTGCAGCTCAGTCTGAGTGGTCAGAGATTGAAAAGGAACAAGCTGAGGTGCTGGAAGAAAACCTGAAGGAACCGCGCGAAGAGTTCCCAGATGTTGAGGTGAAGAAGCAGATCACCCGTGACCGGCCCGTCCGTGCGTTGACGGAGGCCGCCGAAGGCGCGCAGCTTCTCGTCGTTGGTTCCCACGGCCGTGGTGGATTCAAGGGCATGGTCCTTGGCTCTACCTCCCGCGCATTGCTGCAGTCTGCACCGTGCCCGATGATGGTGGTACGCCCAGACGACGAAGGCTAAATCATTCACTAGCCTGACTTCCCAGCGCTCTTCTCCCGGCTTTTAGAGCTAGGAGTGGAGCGCTTCTGGTGTTTTAAAGCCACTTTGCTATACAAATGTGTCGCATTTGTTATCGCCACTTGAGTCACAGGGGTTTAAACTGGGCAGTATTCGACACGTTTATATTAGGAGGAAATCATGGGACTAGGTTTGGGTCTATTTACTTCAATCATTGTTGGTATCATTGCCGGTTGGCTGGCAGAGAAGATTATGAAGCGTGACCACGGGTTGTTTACCAACTTGGTGGTGGGTGTTATCGGCGGCCTCATCGGTGGCATCATTATCCAGCTACTGAATATTGAGGCTAGCGGTGGTTGGATCTTCTCCATCGTCGCTGCCACCGCTGGTGCTTGCATCTTGCTGTGGATTGTGGACAAGGTGAAACAATAGTCCGCATATAACTAGCGTACATACCGGTTTGTCTATAAAGTATAGATGAACCGGTTTTGTCGTTGTAGAGAGGAATCCATGGCAGAGAAGAAGTCGCGCCGCAATCGCCCCAGCCCGCGGAGCCGATTGCTGGAATCTGCAACAAAGCTCTTTAAAACTGAGGGCATTCGCGTCATCGGTATTGACCGCATCTTGCGCGAAGCGGATGTGGCCAAGGCATCCCTATATTCCTTGTTTGGTTCCAAGGATGCCTTGGTTATTGCCTACGTAGAGTCCTTGGATGAACAATTCCGCCAGGACTGGGAGCAGCGGACGGCTGCCATGCAGGATCCGGACCAAAAGATCTTGGCCTTTTTTGACAAGGTCATTGAGGAAGAGCCGGAGGAAGGATTCCGCGGTTCGCACTTCTTGAATGCAGCGGGCGAGTACCCGCGGCCTGAAACGGATTCGGAGCGCGGCATCGTCGCGGCCTGCATGCAGCATCGCAATTGGGTGCACTCTACCTTGACGGCTCTGTTGACGGAGCGCAACGGTTATCCCTCGGCCTCCCAAGCAAGCCAGCTCTTGATTTTCCTCGATGGCGGTCTCGCCGGATCCCGCCTGACCAAAGAAGCAGGGCCACTCTATACCGCCCGCGAGCTAGCTACTCAGATGCTTTCGGCTCCTCCTGCTGATTATTCGATTTAAGGTGCTTGCGCGCCTCAATGCGCAGCCGGTTGACCCGCTTTTTCTCCTCCTTGGAAAGAGCGGGTTGTTTTTCTTTATTCCGCCAATTTTGAAGGCTCTCACGACGCATCGCATTTACTTCATCTGTAAGCGGGTAGAACTCGCGCAGCATGATTTCGAAGATGATGGTCTGAATGAGGGTAATCCAATATGCACAGGCCCAATAAATAATGATGGCGACGGGAATGGGGCCATTATGAGCTAGGTGCCAGAGGAAGAAGGGCACGATGATGAGCAAAATGCCCATGAAAATGAATATGCGGCGGTTCAGTTTTAGATCGAATTGCGTGGTGAGGAAGCTGCGGATTAGGGCGATGATGGAATTCGCCATGGTAAAGACGATGGCAGCAATGAGGACGGGATTAAGAAGATCGCCGTGATCGCGGGCGAAGTCAGTGATTGGGGCACCGTAGAATGTGGTTTCACGAAAGGCGGCGACGTCGTCAGCATTGAGCATGCCGACGGTCTTTGAGTCCTGATCGATTTTCGACATCCGAAGGATTACTTGGTACAAACCAATGAAAACCGGAATCATGATGAGCGGTGGGATGCAGCCAGCAGCAGGTTTGTAGTTATAGCTCTTCATGAGATCCTGCTGATTCTTGATGAGCGCAGCCATTTCCTCTTTGGTGCTGGCCTGGTTCATTTCCTTAGAGATATCGTTATTCTCCGGACGCATGAGGACACCGATGCGTGCGGAGCGCAGCGACATCCAGTTGAGGGGGATAACGATGCCTCTCACGGTGAGTACCAAAAGGAAAATGGAGACAAGCCATGCAGCGGATTCATCAACGAAGCCGCTGATCAGCCAATGCCAGAATTTCATGATTCCGGAAACCGGGTACATGAAGAACTCGAACATGGTTTTCCTTTCGGAGAGGAAGTATGGTTTAGGACATGACAAAAGTTCTGGGCGAACTCATGCTAACCATTGGTTTGGTTTTAGTTCTATTTGCATTCTATGAAGCCTATTGGACGAATGTGGAATCAGGGCGCTTACAAGATGAAGCTAATGCAAAATTAGAAGAGCAGTGGCGCAACCCCCGGGAGAAAGTGGACCCAGATTTGGGAGAGGCTTTCGCACAGATGTACATCCCAGCCTTTGGCTCGGATTATCATTTTGCCATCATTCAAGGCACGGATGATGATGATCTTCTACGCGGACCTGGTCACTATGAGGACACACAAATGCCAGGTGAGACGGGGAATTTTGCGGTGGCTGGGCACCGCGTAGGCAAGGGTGCCCCATTTAATGATTTGGGTTCTTTGCACACCTGCGATGACGTTATCATCGAAACCCAAACGGAAAAGATTACTTACAAGGTGCTGCCTATCGATGGCGAGCATGCGGATTGCTTCGATGAAGTACCAGAAGAATATAGCCATGTTGCAGGCAGGCACATCACCACGCCTGGCGATGTCTCAGTGATCGACCCCGTCCCAGGAACTGAAGCGGACCCCACGCGGGGAATGCTGACTCTGACTACCTGTCACCCGCAATTTTCCAACGCCGAGCGCATGATCGTGCACGCGATGGAAGTTGGAAAGGAAGCTAAGTAATGTATCGCGCTTTGTGGAATCTATTGCCAGGACCGAAGCCAGTGAAGGCGCTGCTCGCCATCGCCATTGCGGTGGGAATCTTCTTCCTCCTCATGGAGGTTGTCTTCCCCTGGGTTTCGCCGATGATGCCCTATAACGACGTCGCGGTTTAAAGCCCTAAATTGGCAATGGCTTCCTGAGCAATCTGCTCGGACTTGAAGGTCTGTTGCTGATTGCTCCACACCAGCACCGCGTGGGTATCCTTTTGCACGGCATAGACGGCCTGCTCATTGACGATGCCCCGTCCGCCTTCCCAGCCTGCAAAGGAGGCGGGCTCGGTGGCATCGATTGGCGCGGCCCAATCCACCGCGGCGCGGGCGTCTTCTACAGTGGGCATCTCGCGCACGATGACGGTAGCTTGCGGGTGGTCTTGATAAGACCAGAAGACGCACGCGGGGGTGGGAAAGCGCGTGTCGATGCCCTGCTTGGTAAGACGCTCGCCATTGGTATTTTCCAACCAGCCGGGATCGATATAGGGGCAATCGCTCCACTCGTTGACCTCTGCGGTCTGTGCGACGTTGATGGCGGCGCTTTCCGGTGTCACCTCGTGTTCCGGTTCGGTCTGGTCTGCTTGTTCGGTCTGGCATCCCGCGATCCCTATTCCGGTCAGGGCGAGAAGGACAAGTAGGCTTTTGCGCATGAGCTCCACATTAGATCGGGATTCTGATGCACTGCGTACCGGCATTCATTTCTTGACTGCGGTCCTGTTAGTGGTGGGTATTTTTACTTCGGTGAAAATGCCGCTATCGCAGTCCCTTATTAACCTATTGCTATTGGTGGGGTTCGCGGCCGTCTACTTTGCGGGATCGATCTATGCGGAGCAGTGGCCGCGGCCCATGCGCTACTTGTGGATAAGCATCCTGACGGTGTTATGGGGTGCGGATCTTTTCGTGGCTCCCGCCGCCATTTATCTGGTATTCGTCATGTACTTTTTGTACCTGACGGTGCTGGATGTGACCGCAGGTATCCTGTGTGTCATCGGTGCGACCGTGCTCACTGTCGTGGTGCAGATACCGGGAGGTCTGACCTTTGGTGGAGTGATGGGACCGGCGGTCTCGGCACTAGTAACCGTGGCGATTACCTATGCGTTTCGCACCTTATCGCGCATGAACCGGGAGCTAGTAGAAACCCGTACGCAATTGGCGGCCACGGAACGAGACGCCGGCATGGTGGCCGAACGCCAGCGCATCGCCCATGAGATTCATGACACCTTGGCCCAGGGGTTGTCATCAATTCAGATGCTCCTGCACTCCGCCGACCGGGATCTGGATAAACACGACATTGCCGCCGCCCGGCGGCGCATTGAGCTCGCCCGGCGGGCCGCGGCGGATAACCTGCATGAGGCGCGGGCCATGATTGCGGCGCTGCAGCCTCCCACACTGACGGAGACATCCCTTGAGGCGGCGCTGACGCGCATGGCGGAAAACTTCGCCGCTACGGCGGGGTTCCAGGTGGAGGTCGAAAGCGAGGGCGCGGAGCAACAGCTGCCGATGAAAATAGAGGCGGCGCTATTGCGGATTGCACAGGGGGCGGTGGGGAACATCGTCAAGCATGCCCACGCCAGCCGCGCCCGGATCACCGTCACCTATGAAACCGACGAGGTGCGCGTGGATGTGGTGGATAATGGGCAGGGTTTTGATCCCGCGATGGTGGAAAGCGCGCCGGCGGGTCTGGGGCATATTGGCCTTTCTGCCATGCAGCGCCGTGCGCAGGAGCTGGGCGGCGAGGTGATCATAGAATCCGCGCCGGGGGAGGGAACGGCTGTGTCAGTTAGTGTGCCCTTTGATAAGGCGGTAGATTAAACTTTTGGTTGAGAAAAACATCGATAGGAGGGATGTCGTGATTCGGGTCCTTTTGGCAGATGACCACGAGATTGTGCGGCTGGGGCTGCGTTCGGTGCTTGAAGGTGCCGAAGATATCGACGTCGTGGGCGAGGTAGCGACGGCGGAGGCCGCTGTGTCTGCGGCACAAGCAGGCGGTATCGATGTCATCCTCATGGACCTGCGCTTCGGGGCGGGCCTGGAGGGAACGCGCGTTATGGGTGGCGTCGAAGCCACCGCGCAGATTCGTTCCTCCATGAGCACGCCGCCCAAGGTGTTGGTCATCACCAATTACGACACCGATGCGGATATCCTCGGCGCTATCGAAGCAGGCGCGGTGGGCTACCTCCTAAAAGACGCTCCACCGCAGGAGCTTTTGGATGCCGTCCATTCGACGGCGGAGGGGGACTCGGCGCTCTCGCCCATCGTGGCCGATCGCCTCATGACCCGAGTCCGCACGCCCCGCACCTCGCTGACCCCGCGCGAGCTAGAGGTTTTGCAACTGGTGGCGGCGGGGGCCTCGAACCGGCAAATTGGCCACGACCTCATGCTTTCTGAGGCCACGGTGAAGTCCCACCTGGTGCACATTTATGACAAATTGGGTGTGCGCTCCCGCACGTCCGCGGTGGCGGCCGCTAGGGAACAGGGCGTGCTTTGAACGTCTAGTGGGCGGCGTTGTAGGCGTCGATAATGTCTTGGGGGATTTTGCCGCGGCGCGCTACGTCATGGCCCTGCTTTTTTGCCCATTCGCGGACCTTGCGGGGATCGACCTGTGGGGACTCGGCATCGGGGGCGGCATGTGCGGCCTCGACAAAGGGAGCGATTGCCTCGTGGAAGCGGCGAGCATTGTCGCGAGATAGATCCATGAGGTAGCTACGTCCGTTGACGCTGAAGCGAACTACTTCTAATTCATCCTCACCAATGAGTTTATTATCTAGGTCATCATAAAATTGCGTGATTTCGCGGCGTGCCATAGTACCTCCATGGTTTCATGGTTTATTGCGTCGATATGTTTGCCTAATACCGGCATTTGGAATCTGAATTAACTTTAATTCAATTCTACCAGTGTGGAAATTAATAGACAATAAAAATTTACTTATTGGCGCTCGCGTAAAAAATATCGCCGCCACCTTAAAGAAAGGTGAACGGCGATTGGTAGAAAGAAAAAGAGAAATTAAGCGCCCAGGCGCTGTTGAATCTCCGCAGTAACGGAATCGATCTCTCCGCTAATGGTCTTATGTGCACGGCGGCGCTGCTGCTCCGTCATGAATTCGGCGTTATCGATCGCGGAATCAACCTCCTCGAGGCGCTCGCGCACGTCGCGCTTGAAGCCGGCGGGCAGATCTACATCCTTGAGGGAATTACGGATGCCGGCGGTGCGGGCCTTGAGCGGGGCGCCATAGCCAGAAAAAGAGGCCATTTCCGCGGAACTCACGCCTGCCTTGTGAGCCTTGCGCTTTTCTTTTTCGGACTTAAGGCCCACAAATGCGCGATAAACGAGGGGAAGCAACAGCGGGGCGGCGGTGCGCAATGCGCCTGCATAGCGCTTGACCTTGCCAGAATTAAAGTGGCCCTCGCGCAACTTTTCCAGTTCTTTTTCCGCCATTTTTTGTTCGTGCTTCCGGCGCTTTTTGAGGCCCTTTTCTTCGGCCTTAACAAGGTGCTTTTCTTGCTTGGCAAGGAGCTTTTGTTGGCGGCGACGATCCTTCGACTGGGCCTTTACCTCAGCCTTGGCGCGCGCCTTTGCCGCCTTGGCCTGCGCACGCGCTTCTTGGCGAGCCTTTTTCAATTTCTTGAGGATACTCATTATTTTCCCTTACGTTTGATCGAGTCTGGATTCAACATTACCTTGCTGTTCTATTAAGCTCACCCGGTGTGGAGGATGTCGTTGTAGCTTCGGATCTCGTTGGGTGCCGCTATCGCTTGGTGCAGCGGCGCGCCCACCCGGAGATTCCGCGCACCCGATCCTCGATCGCTAGGGCCGAACGCCACAGCGCCGCCGTAGACGCGGTCATGGAATTATTCCCGCGCAAAGCCCCTGGCCGTTTCCGGCGCATCGATCTAAAAGGCGATGATTGGGAACGCGCCATGGCCACGCTGGAGGCCATTGCCTCCGGCTATACCCACATCACCAATGCGGTCTTTGCCACCGAAAAGTGGAAAGTACACGTGGAATTGCTACTCCGAGAGGGCAGCTCCTATACCCCCATTATTGTGAGCAACCACCGCGTCGCGCGCAAGAACCCAAAGAAAACCACGCTTGCCGTGCCCACCCATCGCCTTGGGCTGAGCGAGCCTATGGAGGTTCCGTATAAGTCCCGCCACCATGCCGTCGATGGGTATCGTTTGGCGCTCGCCGCCCAGGCCTTGGAAGACATGGGCCTGAACTCTGGGCGCGGCGGTGCCATCGGGCAGGACCGCCAGCAGGCCTTTTTCACGGAGACGGCGAAGTTTGACGTGCAGCGCGCTTGGGATAAGCCGCTTCCCACCGCGCCGGTGCGGGTCAAGGAATGCGCGAGTTGTAGGTTCTGGCCCCTGTGCGAGCAAGAGCTGGTGGCGGCGGACGATATTTCCCTTTTCTTACCGGGCGATCTCGCCCGCCCCTTTCGCGAGCGCGGCATTACCACGGTGCAGGCGCTTATCGATGCCAATGCGGGCGAGCCCTCCCGCCTCGCGGCCGCGTGGCGCTCCGGTCAGACGCTGTTGCGCCGCGGGGATACAGCGGTGCCGCGCGCGGATGTCGAGGTGGATGTGGACATGGAAGCCTACATGGACCAGGGCGCTTACCTGTGGGGCGCGTGGTTCGAGGGCGAGTACCACCCCTTCGTGACCTGGGAGCCGCTAGGCGGGCGCGCTGAGGCGGAGATCTTCGCCGAATTCTGGCGGTGGTTGATGCGGTTGCGCGATACAGCGCATGCGGAGGGCAAGACCTTTGCCGCTTATTGCTATTCCGCCCACGGCGAGAACCACTGGATGCGCCGTTCCGCGCAGCGCTTCCGGGAGGTAGATGAACGGGACGTAGAAGACTTTATCTCTTCCCCGGAGTGGGTGGATATGTTTGCCTACGTGAAGAGATCCTTCGCGGGGCCCTTTGGGCTGGGGCTCAAAGTGGTGGCCCCAGTGGCGGGATTCCGGTGGCCGGACGAGGACTTTGATGGCGAGGAATCCGTGAACGCGCGCCGGGAGGCCCTGGCCGGCGACATGAGCGTCCGGCAGCGCCTCTTGGACTATAACGCCGGCGATGTGCACGCCACCCGGATAGTGCGTGAGTGGATGAGCGACGGCGCGCCGGGAATCCCGGAGCTCTAGAGCGCGGCAATAAAGACATATATGAACAGCAGGATGCCAATGCCGATATAGATTTGGTTCCAGTCCGCGGTGGTTTTTGGCTCGGGACCTTCCGCCTTTTTCATCAACACCTGCTTTTGGGCCTTGACCGCGCGGGCGATGAATATGGGGTAGACCGCCAAAGAGCCGATGCATAACAGCGAGGCCACTACCTTGAGCACGGAGATATCCGTGGCGATCCAGATAAGCAGGCCGCCATTGACGAATGTGGCGCGCAATAGGCCCCACCGATCCAGCTCTTGCAGTCCTGCGCGGACCGCGCCGGGGCCGCCGCCCATGGTGGTGGGAAGAAGATAACTCATGACTCCGATGAGCAGCTGCGCCGCAAAGCCCACCACGAGGCCGAGCGTGGGAAGCCCTGGTTCTGCCACGAGGAAGTGCTGCGTGGTGTAGTACGTCAGGGAAAGCACCAGCCAGAGCGCGGCCATCAGCACCGAGACGGAGGCAAAGTTAACGCGGTCGCGCGGTGCGCGGGCGACGTCGATGACATTGCCGAGCCACTGCTGCAGGCTCAAGATCCAGCCGATGCAATAGATAATCAGCCCGAGCTGCGGGAAGTTCAGGAACGCGCCGATCGTCGTTGCCACCACGCCCAGGGTAAGTAGCAGGAACGAGGAGGACATGCGCTCATTGGTGCCCTGCGTGCGCCAGATGGTGGGAAAGAGAATGGTCAACGAACCTGCCGCGGCAAGGCCGATGAAACCGCCGATATTGGCGGCGATATGGGCCAAGAGCAACTGCGGATCGCCCGGGTGAATGGCCAGGATTGCGCCGAAGACTGCACCTACCGGCAGGCACAGCGCGGATAGTACATAGGCGCCGACAACTGGGCGGAAGCGCTTATCCTTAGCGGAGCGCCACTGGGTAAACAAGGCCACCGCGTGCCATAAAACGGTAAGCGCGATAAGCGTGGCACCGATCTGGGTCAGTATCCAGTGGTGAGCCCAGAATTGCACGAGGATTTGGCCCGCGACGGCGATGATGATGCCGATATTGAGGATATAGATGCGCGCGAGCTGTTTGGGGCGGGCGGAATCCGGCAGTTTTTGTTGCACGAATTTTTCCGTGAGGTGCTGCGACCACACCAGGATGCTGTTGGTGACTAGGCCCAACGTGAAGAGGTGGATTAGTACCCAGCGATAATTGGGCACGAAAATGTGTGCTGCGCCCACCACGATGAAGACCATCATCCAGATGGACACGGGGCGTGAGGCTTTGCGGTGCCAGGTGCGGCTCGACCACTTATCTTGAGGCATAAAACCGAGTTTAGTCGGATTTAACCTTGGTCCAAGTCAACCCCGTGAGAGCGAGTGCGAAGGCGGCGAAGCAGGCGATGAATTGGTGCCAGGTGAGGGCATCGAAAAGCACGCCTGCCAAGGCGCCCACGATGGATGAGCCCAGGTAATAGCAGAAAACGTACATTGAGGACGCCTCGGCGCGGTCGTGGGTGGCCAGTTGCCCCACCCAGCCAGATGCGGTGGAGTGCACCGCGAAGAAACCGATGGTCAGGCACACCATGCCAATAAGCGTCATTGCCAGGTTGCCGGCGCAGAGGATAATGCCCACGGTAAAGAGCGCGGCGGAACCGACCATCGTTTTTCCGTGCCCAATGCGCGCGACCAGCGTGCCCGCCCGAGCCGAGGACCACGTGCCAGAGAGATAAAACAGGAAGGTAAAACCAGCCAGCGCCGGCGACAGGCCAAAATCCCCAGTCAGGCGGAAGGTGAGGAAGTTATACATGGACACGAACGTGCCCATGGATAAAAAGGCAACGATAAATAGTGTGGCAAGATCCTTATTTGCCCAGTGCCCAAAGACCGCGCTCAGCTCGGAGCGGAAATGAATTGGCTTGGGGTGAAAATTCCGCTGGGCGGGCAGGAGGAGCCAGCAGGTGATGGCAAAGGCCAGGGAGACCACGGCGGAACCGAGCATCGCCCAGCGCCATGAGGAAAACTCCACCAAGCCAGCGGGAATAATGCGGCCGGTGAGCCCGCCCACGGAATTACCGGCAATATAAAGGCCCATCGCCTTAGGCAAAGCATGATCCTCGAGCTCTTCTGATAGCCAGGCCATGGCCGTCGCCGGAGCACCAGATAACATCGCGCCCTGCAGCCCGCGCAGGGCAATGAGCTGCCAGCCTTCTTGGGCTAGGGGCACCACGAGGCCCAGGATGGTGGCGGCGATGGCGGAAATGAGGAGGATGCGCCCGCGCCCATAGCGCTCAGAAAGGATGGACGCCGGAACCACGCAGATGGCTAACGCGCCGGTGGCGGCCGACACGGTCATGGCCGCCTCAGTGTGTGAGATGCCCATATCCGTTACCAACGTGGGCAAAATTGCTTGGGTGGTATAGAGGCTAGAAAACACCGCCAAGCCCAAAAGGAGCATGGCGATGGTGGCGCGCCGGTTTCTGGTCATGCATACCAGCATTCTCCTCACAGGCGGCGGTGTAAATTGCACCACACCCTTGATGGGGTTAGCGCAAACATAAAAATGCCGCCCTTCCAGTAAGGAAAGGCGGCAGAAAGTAACTAAGTTAAAAGTTACTTCTTAGCTGCAGCGAAACGCTCTGCAACGTCGTCCCAGTTGAAGACGTTCCATGCGGCCTTGACGTAGTCAGCCTTCACGTTCTTGTACTGCAGGTAGTAAGCGTGCTCCCACATATCGAGCATGAGCAGCGGGGTGAAGTCAACGGAAACGTTGCCCTGCTGGTCGGTGAGCTGCTCGATGATCAGGCGGTCAGCGATGTGGTCGTAACCCAACACTGCCCAGCCGGAACCCTGCAGGGAGGTAGCGGCACCAGCGAAGTGTGCCTGGAACTTCTCGAAGGAACCGAAGTCGCGGTCGATAGCCTCTGCCAGCTCGCCGGTGGGCTGGCCGCCACCGTTCGGGGACAGGTTCTTCCAGAAGATGGAGTGGTTGGTGTGGCCACCCAGGTTGAATGCCAAGTTCTTGGACAGGGCGCGGATACGGTCTGGGTTAGCCTCGCCGTTGCGCTCCTCTTCCAGTGCCTCGAGGGCAGCGTTAGCACCCTTCACGTAGGTTGCGTGGTGCTTGTCGTGGTGGAGCTCCATAATCTCTGCGGAGATGTGTGGCTCCAGTGCATCGTATGCGTATGGGAGGTCAGGAAGTTCGTAAACAGCCATTTGTGTAATCCTTTCTTCGGGTACGTGTCCCGATGATAGGCACGATCGAAAGATTTCGCCATGATTAATTTGAAATCTGCAATTACAGCGAATATTTAGTGGCCCGGGAATCTATTTGCCCAGTACAACGTTATTAGGGAAATGGAGAAAGGAGCTTTAACTGATGTGGATGTTTAAACCAGAACCGAAGATAGTGGCTGCGGAAGATGCATTGCCGGGCCGCAGCGAGCCGGTCTTGGACCCCGCCCCGCACGCGGTGCTGAATACCCCAATTACCGGCCCGTGGAAGGACGGCCAGAAATCGATTTTGATTGCCCTGGGCTGTTTCTGGGGTGCGGAAAAGATGTTTTGGGAGACCGATGGCGTCGAGTCCACATCTGTGGGCTACGCCGGCGGCACCACCCCGAACCCCACGTATTATGAGGTCTGCCGCGGGCAAACAAACCATGCAGAAACCGTGGAAGTTATCTACGACCCAGAGAAGATCTCCTTGCGCGAGCTCGTGGTGAAGGCCCTGGAAGCCCACGATCCGACGCAGGGCTTCCGCCAGGGAAATGACGTGGGCACGCAGTACCGTTCCGCGTTTTATCCCCGTACTGAAGAAGAGCGGGAAGAGATCCAAAAAATCGTGGATAGCTACGCGGATAAGCTCAAAGAATTTGGTTTTGGGGAAACCACGACCGAAGTAAAACGCTTAGCTGATACGGACTCTGGCGAGTACTACCTGGCCGAAGACGAGCACCAGCAGTACCTGCACAAGGTGCCGAACGGGTACTGCCCGCACCACAGCACTGGTGTGAAGTGCGATTAGGCGTCGAGGCGGATAAATCCGGCGATTTTTCCAGCTAATTTTGGAGTGAGGTTCAGGCGCGATTGGGAGCCTAGGACCTCGTTCCAGTACCAGAGCATCTCCTGAAAATAGTTATGCCCGTGGCCACCAGGGACGTTTAGGGAGTTGATCTGGTCTAGGCCAATCTGCCACCAAGTAATAAACGGCGCCCAGCGCAGGTGGCGGAGCGTATCCGCCCGGAGTGTTTCCGGTTGGGGTTCATGCATCCAGGTGGGGCGGCGGAACATTAGGTTTAGGTCCCACCACACGATGGCATCGGAGGCATGCTGGGCAATGAGCACGCGGGGCCGGCGCCAGCTCGAGGAAAAATCGTTGCCAAAGGCATCGCGGCGCGAGTGCTCCGGGTGGGCAACAAAGCGGACGTGTTGTCCGCCATCGATGACGGGGAGCCGCTCGAGCGAGCCGATATCGCGGCGCAGGCGCTGGGTAAAGCGCGTCATCCGCGGCGGGCCAGAAAAGACCGCGCCGCTGCAGGCGGCGAGAAGTTCTTCCTTGTTCTGGAAGTTTTCCATAATGGCGTAGGCGCCCAGGGATTCTCCCGCAAGGTAGAGACGCGGGCGGTCTTCTTCTGGGAGCTTGTCAATTTCTTCTTGCACCACGGAAATGAGCTCGGCCGCGGCGCGCTTGGGCGCGTTTTTATCCACGAGGTAGGCAAAAACCGAGGGCAGGTAGGAATACTGCATGGTGACGGTGACGCAATCACCGGCGGTCAAAAACTCATAGGAGCTCGCGCCCCAGTTATTAATCCACCCGGATCCCGCGGGCATCTGAATGACGATGGTATCCCGGCGCAGCGCACCGGTGCGCTGCAATTCTGAGCGCACCTTCTTCGCCGCTTGGGCAAAGGAGCGCCCTGGGATATAGCCGGCATAAATGCGGATGGGTTCTTTGGCGGGAGCGCCGGTGACGGTGCGAATATCGCGGGCGCGCGGACCGTTAGAGACAAAACGCCGCCCTTGTTGCCCCAGCGCGGACCAAGGTTCAAGTGACCATGGGCTGCCGGAGCGCTCCGGCTCCCAGGGCATCGACGTACCGGGAAAGATTTGCTTGTTTAAGCGCTGTGCCTTGTGGGAGAGCGAACGGATCCAGCGACGGAATACCACGCGGTCCGATAGCCTCACCGCGGCCAAGGTTAGACCTGCGGTGACGACCGGCCAGGCCACGAGTGCTGGAACCCAGCGACCCAATTGACGCGATAACTTGGTCACGGTTAGTTGTGCGGCCTCGCCTACCAAGAGCAGGGCGCCGTATCCGGCGGTGCCGGCGGCTAGGCCGATGGCCGCGGTAGCCGGACCGCGAACCAATTGCTTATTGACCAGACCCGCCTGCTTTTCCTGGTTGCGCAGCGAGAGCGCCGCGTTGAAGGCGGTGCCGGCGCCAATAGCTAAGTGCAAGATTTGGCGGTGTTGCGGGCCCAAACGGTCTTGCGGGCGTTTGCCCAGCCGGTTGAGCACAAAGCTCGTCGAGGCCGCCCCGAGGTGCCCGATGGCCTGCCCGATAGATACATTTGCCGCCGTTACCCACCACGGGCGGGGCAGCAGGGACGGGGATACCGCGGCCCACGTGGCCAGCTCTGCGCCTAAAATCCCGGCCGACATATGAGGCGGCAACGTTTGTCGGCTGGTCATGCGGACGACGGGCGTGAGATCCGCGACTACGCCAAGAGAAATTAGTGCAGCGCGGCTGAAGGCGCGTTTCATGGTTGCCCATTATCCCAGAACATGTTCCGTTGCGCAGTGTGAAACAATCCGCATGCAAAACCCCGCTAAGCGTTGCACAATGGGGTTATGGCAAAGCATGTAGGAAATAAAGTCGTTCTCATTGGCGCGGGTGACGTGGGAGTCGCTTACGCCTACGCACTGGTCAACCAGAGCATCGTCGACCACCTGGCCATCATCGACATCGATGAGCGGAAGCTGGAAGGCAATGTCATGGACCTCAACCACGGCGTAGTCTGGTCGCCACAGCGCACCCGCGTCACCAAGGGCACCTACGCGGATTGCGCGGACGCTGACATGGTCGTCATCTGTGCCGGCGCTGCCCAAAAGCCCAGTGAAACCCGCCTTGACCTGGTGGATAAGAACGTCAAGATCATGAACAGCATCGTCGCGGATGTCATTGCTAATGACTTCGACGGCATCTTCCTAGTCGCCTCCAACCCGGTCGATATCCTGACCTACGCGGTATGGAAGGCCTCCGGCTTTGACCACAAGCGGGTCATCGGCTCCGGTACGATTCTGGACTCCGCGCGCTTCCGCTACATGCTGGGTGAATTGGAAGGCGTGGCACCGAAGTCCGTACACGCTTACATCATTGGTGAGCACGGCGATTCTGAGCTACCGGCCGTCTCCACCGCGAATGTTGCCGGTGTGCCGCTTTCGCAGAAGCTGGAAAAGGATCCGGAATACGCCGAGCGCATTGAAAAGATCTTTGAAGAAACCCGCGACGCCGCCTACTCCATTATCGATGCAAAGGGCTCGACCTCCTACGGCATCGGCATGGGGCTTGCACGCATTACCGCCGCGATCATCCAGAACCAGGACGTGGCGCTTCCCGTCTCTGCTTACCTGCAGGGCGAGTACGGCGTGGAGGACCTCTACATCGGCACCGCGGCCATCGTGAACCGCACCGGCATCGTGCGCCCAGTAGAACTGCAGCTCAACGAGCACGAAAAGGAGCGCTTCGACGCTTCTGCAAAGACGCTCAATGACATCAAAGAAAAGTTCTTTGGCTAGTGCACATCGTCGCGCATAGGGGATATTCCGGAAAATACCCGGAGCTATCCCCCTTAGCTTTTGAAAAGGCCGTGGAGCTTCCTATCCATGGCGTGGAGTGCGATGTGCGGTTAAGCCGCGACGGCAAGGTGGTAGTCCAGCACGATCCCACCTTGGAGCGAACGACGGGGCGCGCCGGGCGAGTTTCGGCGATGGACTGGCGGGAGCTGAGCGAGGTCGACATCGGCAAGGGGCAGCGCATGATGCTTCTCGATGACCTCTTGGCCATGCTGGAGGACAAGCCTCACCACCTTTATATTGAAACCAAGCACCCCTCTGGGCAAGGTAGCGCCTTGGAAAAGCGGGTCATGGAACGACTGCGCGCCGCCGGGCTTGATGAGGATCCGCGCCTTCACGTTATTTCCTTTTCCCATAAGGCCATCCGGCGCATGAAAATTTTGGCACCGCATATTGACCGCATTTACCTGCGCCGAGATTGGGAACGCCATTTCAATCGCTCGGATTTCATGTGGTCGCGGCCGAGCGCCCTGGGGGTTTCCCTGCTGCGCGCCAAGATGCAGGCGGCCATTATCGGTGCGCAGGGTTTGCCCACGTATATGTGGACCGTTGATAAGCCGGAGGACATGAAGTGGGCCTGGTCCAATGGCGTGGACATGCTTGCCACCAATCAGCCGGAGGTGGCCCTGCGCGCTATTGAGCTGTAGAAAGCAGGTATCTTGGAGGCATGGCCAAGAAGAAAAAGAAACAAGAAGACCTGCCTGAGGGCATGTCCCGCCGTCAGGCGAAGCTTGCTGCCCGCGCCAAAGAGCGCGCCGCCCTAGAAAAGGACCCACGCCCCTATAGCGGCCTTGCGGCGGAGGCTTCCCTCGTTGCCATGCAAGAGTTCGTGCCCTCCGCTTTTGCGAAGCTCGACGTGAAGGGCTGCGATAGGAACGTCTACGTCTCTACCGTCCTCCCGGGCGCCACCGCGGCGCTGATCCGCGATGAGGAATTCGGCGGCGATGCTTTTGTGGCACTGCAGGTGCAGTCCCACACTCATAACCCCGGCCGGGATCTGGCCTTCGCCCTGAACTGGGTAAAGAACAACGAGCCAGGCTCTACCTTGGAATCGACCGCGGCCGATGGTTCGCAGCCAGAGCTTAGTGAGCTTATCGATGCCGCAACCACCCTCGACATCGAAGTTCACCAGGACTTCAGCTGGTGGATTCCGGAAGGCGCGCAGGTCACCCCTGAGGTATCGCAGTCCATGCGCGCCGCCAATGACTCGGTCATCGAATCCCACCAGGTGGGCAAGGACATTACCGGTACCGCCTTTTGGGCCAATGCCGGCGGCGGCAAAGCGCACGTGCGCTGGGTGCGCCCGAACGACGATGAGGCCGCATTCCTCAACGCCCTGGCGCGAGTCGCCGCGCGCGGCGAGCTGAACCTGGGCGAGGACACCAAGTTCGCCGGAGTCTTCCGCACCCACGGACTCATCGCTCCCGTCTTTGACGTGCAGCCCGAGGTTGATTACTCTTCTTATGAGGACAAGCTCGCGGGCGTAGATAAGGCCTTGGAAGAAGAAATCTCCAATGACGCGCAATTGAACGCAGAAGAGCGCAAGCAGCTAGAAAACATCAAGTCCCGCCAGGTGACGTTGCGCTAAACGCACCACACCAAAGCGGCCCTTTACCTCAAAAAGATAAGGAGGAAAGGGCCGCTTTTGTGCGTCTTGCCGCTGTGGCTACCTCGGATTTAGTAGTACAAGGGGAAGTGGGTTTTTGTGTGGGGCTGATGTTTTTCCGGCGGTAGTAACCACGATCGGCCTCTTGCAGGTGAGCAAATTCCATGAGCGCAACCGGTCAGGAGGGGGTATGCATCGATAAGTAAAGTGTCCCAGTTTTCCCAGCCACTCAAACGGAACAAAAGCTGGGACACTTCAGTCTCCCTGTTGCATTATCTGCTTCGAGCTGTATATTTATGCGCGTATCTGAAGTCAATTTTTTGGGAGTACGATGTCGCGTTTGAAAACTCGTGCGGCCGCGTTTTGTCTGGCGCTCTCTTTGCCTACAACTTTAATGACTGTTGCACAGGCAGCACCATTGTCGAAGAGTGCTTTTATGGAAAGTCAAACGGAATACACTACGACCGGTCCCGCTCCAACGCAAGAGCAGATCGAGGAGATTCATGACTACCTCGGCTCCGAAGCGATTAAAGAATTTAATAGGGCGCAGGTAGACGCAAATAATGGGGAACGCGCTCTTCCGGTGATCGCTGGCGTAGCCATTTCAGCGGTTGCCTGGTGTGCGTCTGGTGCTTTATCCAGTATTCCGACTTCTCTTTTGGTGGACCTTGTGAATCGTGGGGAAGGTGGCGGCGACTATGTCAAAAACGCTATCTTTAGCTGTGCAGGTGGCACGATCGGTAAAGGTGCTTGGAGCTTAGTCCCCACAAGTGTGAAGCAGAAAATTATGAACGCTACAGTTAAGTTCTACTTGGACCACGTTCGCAAGAAATAAAAAGGACTACCGTATATGCATAGCTGGCCAATTTTTGTGCTATTCGTGCTAGGTTTTTCAATCTGTGCGGGGTTAGCAGCTATTCGCACGCCTGAGGAACCGGGACGATCACGTATCGCTGCTACTGTGGCGGTATTTTGGGCCATTCCAGCTCTTATTATTCTGGCACTAATAGTCAAGGACGGTTCCCAAGCCTCTTCAATCGGTGAGCTCATTGCTGTCACGGTTTATGCTTTTGCTGTATCTGTAATGGGATCTTTACTCATCGAGAGACGGAAGAAGTGAAGTGCCCCGGTTGCGTCCATTAGTGTGGTGTATCTGGAACCTGGCCGTAGCCTTCCCCGACTGCTTCGACAAATACCTATAATCCAACCCCACACACAAACAACTTGACACGCTCCTTCCTGACGGCAGGAGATCGGATTGTCAAAGACCTTCCGATCACGCAGCACTTCCCGCTTTCAAGTAGCGTTAAACGACTCTGCCAGGGCTTCTATCAGCACTAGTTCCTACCGCTGTCATGGACTGGCGCACACCCAACGACGAGCAATAGTTCCTAAAGGCCTGTGAGGTGTACACGCTGCCGTGATCGGAATGAAAAATGGCCTCATCAAGACTGCCACGCACACCGTGTGCGTGGGCTAGAGCATCGATGACCAATAAGACACGCATGTGGTCTGCGAGTGCATAAACTGCACGTTTGCGTGAATAGGTGTCAATGACTGTAGCCACATACATGTTCTTGCCTCCCCTGCACGGCAGGTAGGTAATATCGCGTACATACACACGGTTCGGCTCGTTGGCTGTGAATGTACGGCCTACTAAATCTGGCATGACACGGTGACCAGGTTTGCGCCTGGTGGTGATGCATCGACGCCGTTTTGTAAAGCCATTGAAGTCCCATGGCTTTTCATAACTCGTGCGACCTTCTTGTGGTTGACCGGGGCATACGCCGTGTCCTCGTTCAGGCTTGCGGCGATGCGTTTAACACCATAAAGCCCGTGCTCATCATCAAAAGTGGCCTTGATTTTTGCACCAATAAGGGCATCAGAATACATCTCTTATCCTGCGCTTTTTACGGGTTTGGACCCACTTATAAAACGAGGAACGATTCAGCTTTAACACATTACACATCCGCATAAGCCGAGTACTTGGTTCGGGGGTCATAGCCACACTGGAAGCAGAACTCCCGTGAGTTGCTTTAAGCAAAATACTTCGCGGCCTTGCGCAGGATGTCGCGTTCTTCGCGCAGTTTTGCGTTTTCTTTCTCTAGCTGGCGGATCCGTCTCACGAATCATTCGCCGCTTGGGCTTTATCATGCACGGCTTTAATGCGGGCACGTTTGCCGGTGCCGTACTTTTTGACCCAAGAATGCAGCGAAGCTCGGTTGATGCCGAGTTCGGCTAATGCTGAGTTCAGCGAGAGGCCCTCATTGTTCCTTATAGAGGGCCACGGCATCGCGTTTGAACTGTTCGGAATACCTGGACATGGTGGCAGATTACCAATCTTGCCAACCCGACTGGGCCGGATATCAGGTGTCCACCAAACAGGGGCCAGGTCCATAATATCTGACATCCACACCCGGTTGAGCTCACCGGTATCACACATGCGCTTGACCAGGTCATCAAAAGTAGATTTACGCTTGGCTTGGATCGTTGTCGGTCAAGTCCGTTTGAGTGGTGTTTCTACCTTTCGATAGAGCATGCAGTGTGATGGTGTCAGGGGCCAGCACGTGC
>NZ_JASPFZ010000021.1:0-21558 GCF_030227355.1 Corynebacterium sp. MSK310 | reverse complement strand
TAAGCCATGCGCAGTGCACGTTCAACTAGGTAAGAATCCTGCACACTATCCATGGACCAGCCGAGGACTCGGCGGGAGTGTCCATCGCGGATAACGCATAGGTACAGCCAGCCCTCATTCGTGCGTAGATAGGTAATATCTGACATCCACACTCGATTAAGCTGCCCTTGATCAAATAGGCGTTTCACTAGGTCTGGAAGCGTTGACTTCCGCTTGGATTGAATCGTCGTTACGGGAACAAACGCCCTGGGTGAGATGCCTTCAATACCCATCATCCGCATGCGTTTGGCCACGGTTTTGCGATTGACATAGACCCCACCCTCGGCGAGTTCTGCAGTAATCCGTGGGGCACCGTAGACTTCGTCAGAATCTTCCCAGATGTCATGAATTTTCCTGTCTAACTGGTCGAGGAATCTCTGACGCTGATTTTCACCACGAAGCCGTACTGCTTGAGCCTTTTGCCATTTATAGTAGCCAGAACGGGAAACCTCTAATAACCTGCTCATTCGTTTGATGCTGTAGTTCGCCTTGCTCTGGCTGCATTAGCTCAAATTTTTCCGATCACGTTGCCTCAAAGCGAAGAAGGCGGTGGCTTTTGACAAGAACTCATTATCCATCTTGGCCTCAGCTAGCTCACGACGCAGGCGAGCGTTTTCGGCTCGTATATCGGCATCACTGCGGCCATCTACCGAGCCTTGGCGTTCCCGCTCGAGTTTGACCCACCTGCCTAAAATTGTGGCTGATACGCTAATTTCCTTAGCCACATGAGCGATTGGGCGCCCAGACTCGATGACCAGTCTGGCGGCCTCCTGCCGGTACTCCGGGGTGTACTTCTTCCTTGACGAACTCACAATGAACATCCTCTCCTACGGACACAAGATCCGTACTAATAGGGTGTCCACTAAACGAGGGTAACCTCAGACTTTCCGGACATACCGACTTAACCGGATATGGCACCCAGCGTCCATAGCGACGGCATACGCGGCGGTAAGATGCATCCCACACCTTTTGGCGGCCTGGCGTACCGAACATCCGCCTTGGACGAGATCTACAAGCTGGAAA
The DNA here is from genome assembly GCF_030227355.1 of Corynebacterium sp. MSK310. Classification (NCBI taxonomy): domain Bacteria; kingdom Bacillati; phylum Actinomycetota; class Actinomycetes; order Mycobacteriales; family Corynebacteriaceae; genus Corynebacterium; species Corynebacterium sp. MSK310. Next base: position 20,496 of record NZ_JASPFZ010000021.1, on the reverse strand, counting down.
GCCTGGCTCCCGCGGCGATCAACTCGTTTGGCTTTATGCACGACCGGCAATCCGTAGGCATGGCAAAAATTCAGAGCATGCCTGTAATGACAGCCAAGCTCACCAGCCGCAGAACGAACGCTACGCCCACTGCCAACCATGGCAACCAAGCCACGACGATCCGATTCAGACAACGAATAAAAAGGGCCAACAACCCCAGACACAACAACACCCTCCTAAGGAAAAGTGTTGCAACGACCCTCTGAACTCAAGTGAACCCAGGCCATGAAAAGGCTCCGCGGCTAAAAAGCCTCGGAGCCTTAAATCCGTGTGAAAAGTTCTTAACTTAGAACGGCACGTTGATGGGCAGGCCAGCTGCGAACTGGTTGTACGCCCAGTAAGCGTAGCCGATGATTTCACCGATCAGGTCAAATGCGCTGGACAAAGCAAACAAGGTATTCTCCTTCAACTGTCACGAAACTCTTATTTAGGTATCGCGACGGCATGCAACCGCGTTACATCGGCGCAATATTGTGTTTTTTGGGCAGGTCATGGGCCGACTTCGTGGCCAATTGCCGCAGCGCCTGGCGCAGGGCAATGCGCGATTGATTTGGCTGAATCATGGCATCGAGGTAGCCGCGTTCCGCTGCCACGTAGGGTGCTGTCATGGTCTCATCGTAGAAGTCCATGAACATCTTCTTGGTCATCTCGCGCTGCTCTGGGGTCCCGGCGGCCTCAAGCTGCTTTCCCGCAATCATGACCACGGCGGCGGCAGCACCCATGACGGCGATCTGCGCGGTAGGCCACGCCAAGTTAATATCGCCGCTCAAGTTCTTCGACCCCATGACGGCATAGGCGCCGCCGTAGGCCTTGCGCACGATGAGCGAGACCTTTGGCACGGTCGCTTCCACGACCGCGAAGGCGAACTTCGCACCGCGGTGAATCAGGCCCACCTTCTCCTGTTCCACACCCGGCAGGTAGCCCGGCGTATCGACTACGAAGACGAGCGGAACATTGTAGGCATCGCAGATGCGGATAAAGCGCGCGCCCTTATCGGCGGCATCGGCATCAATGCACCCGGCCAAGTGCATGGGGTTATTGGCCACAAAACCCACCGTCTTGCCGTCGATGCGGCCAAAGGCGGTGATCATATTCGGCGCGAAGTTTTCCTGGATTTCGATGATCTCATCGTCATCGCCAAGCTGGGTGAGCAGGTCCATCATGTCGTAACCGGCATTGGTGTCATCCGGCATGAAGGAATTTAGATCCTCGTCTTCGGTGATTTCGGCATCAGAAGGCGCGGGGAAAGTCGGCGATTCATCAAAGCAGGTCAGCGGCAGGTGATCTAAAATATCGCGCACCATGTCAAAGGCGTCTTCCTCAGAATCCACCACGGCGGAAACGTTGCCGTTCAGCTCCTGCTGGCGGGCGCCGCCGAGCTCAGCGGAGGTGACGTCTTCACCGGTAACCTCACGGATGACGTTGGGACCGGTGACATACATTTCCGCTTCCTCATCCACCGCGATGACAAAGTCTGTGGTCACCGGCGCGTAGACCGCACCGCCGGCGGATTTACCCATCATGATGGAAATCTGCGGGCTGCGGCCAGATAGCGGCAGCTGGCGGCGGGCAATTTCGGAGTACATGGCCAGCGAGGTCACCGCATCTTGGATGCGAGCGCCACCGGAATCTTGGATGCCGATGACCGGGCAGCCAATCTTGATGGCCATATCCATGATCTCGGTGACCTTCTTGCCAAAGGTGACACCCACGGAACCGCCGTAGACCGTCTTATCGTGAGCATAGATGCATACGGGCCGGCCGGATACGCGGCCATAGCCTGTGACCACGCCATCGGAATAGATGGCCTCCGGGTCACCCGGAGTCTTGCCCAAGGAACCAGTTTCGACAAAGGAACCTTCATCCAAGAGCTCGTTGATGCGCTGGCGAGGAGTGGTACGGCCTGCCTCGTCGCGGCGTGTGCGGGAACGCTCACTGCCTGGATCTTGCGCCTCATCTAGGCGCTTGCGCAAGTCAGCGAGTTTCTCAGCGGTTGTTTGCTTGGCCGCCACGTATCTTCTCCTCGATCCAATCGTTCATATGCTTGCCCACGGTGCCAATGGCTGGCTCGTCCGGCACTGCCAAGTGATCACCGGGCAGCTGCACAATATCTAGATCCTTAACGATAACGCCCCAGCCGCCATCCGGATCAACCTCAGCGTAGCGCGGCTCTAGCTCGATCGCACCGTCATGCATCCGCTCGGAGCGGAAAAGCAGCACGGGAACGCTGACATCGGCCCAGCGGTGGAAATCGATCTTGGCCAAAATCTGGTTATCCACAAAGGACGCGCGCTGGTGCTCCAAGACGCCGGCGGAAAGGCCGTGTTCGGAGGCATCCGTCGTGGCCAAGAATTCCGCCAGCATGGTCATCAGAGCGTCCTCGCCCATGGTGTCCAGCATCTCGTACGGCGGCTCAAAGTCCAGGCCGTAGGTCTTCTTGGCAAAGGCGGCGTAACGCTCCCACCGGGCACGGGTTTCCTCCAGCGTATCCGGTGCCGGGTGGGACGGCTGCGTGGTATCGAGCAAGGAAATGAAGGCGACCTCTGCGCTCTCCTCCCCACGCTTGCTGCGCTCTGCCAGCTGGTAGGCCACCTCGTAGGCCAAAGCGCCGCCAAAGGACCAACCGCCGAGGACGACCTTGCGGCCGCGCGCATAGCGAACGATGTCCTCGATATAAGCGGCGGCTCGCTCTTCTAAGGAGCCCTCAATCCTTTCCACGCCGTAGACGGCGACATCCGCTGGCAGCCTGCGAGTCAGCGGTTGGTAGACAACCGTGGTTCCACCGGCCGGGTGGAACATGAACACGGCGGGCCCATCGGCCTCACGCAGGACGCGGATATTGCCTTCCACCTCGGTCTCGAGGCCCTCACGGACCAGGTCAGACAAGGTTTCCAGTGCTTCGGCGTCGAGGACCTGCTGCGCGGTGACATCGATGTGGGCGCGCTCGCGCAAACGCTCGGCAATCTGTGCTGCCACTTCCTCGGAGATTTCCGGAAGCGGCGAGGTCACGCCCGCCGGGGCCTTGCCGGTAATGCTTGCCCACGTGCCGAAGACCATGCGTTCAGAGGCATCGCGCGGGGCAATGCCCACGCCCTGCTCTGAGGCCTCCGCAGTCTCGTCTGCTGCGGGCGCGGACTCTGTAGCCGCCGGTGCAGCGTCGGCGCTAGCGTCACTGTTATCTAAGCGACCGCCAGCAACGGCCTCCTCAACCATGGTGATGACGTCTGCCAAGGAGGCATCGCGAAGCGCCTGCACCTGCAGCGGTGGAATCTGGAAGTCATTTTCCACGCGGTTTTTAATGCGCATGCCCATCAAGGAATCGAGGCCCAGGTCAATCAGCGGCAGCTCGCGCGGGAGATCCGAGACGTCATAGCCCATGGATTCGGACACGATAAGCGCCAGGCGGTCCTCGACGGTCTCTTGCCGTGGATCCCAGCGCACGGCATCCACATCCTCCTCCTCGGCAGCCGTCTCCGTGCCGGCGTTGCCCTCTGGCACCGCCGCCACCCCAGGGATCGCGCCCGCGCCCAAATCCAGGCCGGAGGCAAAACCTTCCGCCAAGAGCTCAGTGCGCGTGTCCTGCACGCTATAGACGGCAATGGACATTCCACCAATGGACGTGGTGACGACGGTAGTAATTTCCCCGTACGGCGGGAGATCGCGGTGTTCCTCCGCGGCCACGATGTGTGCCCCAGGCTGTACCGCTTCTGCGGCAGCCTCCACGATGGCCAGCGTGGACGGGGCCTGATCCGCGTTGGTGGAAAAGGCTACCTTGCCCTCCGGCAAGTTCACGCGGTTACCGGGCAGGCCGGAGACCCCGGCCGAAGGCCGCGCATTGGTCCAAAAACGCTGGCGGTTGAACTGCGTGTACGGCGCTTCTGCCTGCGAGCCCGAGCCCACTACGGCGGCGAAATTCACCGGGGTTCCCGTCACGTAGAGCTTGCTCAACAAATCCAACAAAGACTCGGTAGGGTCCACCTTGCGCTTTAAGCTATACAGCAATTGCGCATCGGCCTTGCCCACGGCAAACGCCGTAGACATAAGCCCCATGAGCGCCACTGGGTTCGGCGAAATCTCCACCAGCTGAGTGTGCCCTGCGGCAAATGCTTGTTCCGTAGCGTCCTGCAGGTACACCGGGTAGCGGGTCATGCGCAGCCAGTAATCCTCATCGTGGACGGTGGTGCCGGGGCGGTAGACCTCGCCCTTATCCACGGAGGAAAAGAGCGTCGTATGCAGCGGGCGGGCCTCCATGCCGGCGATGGCTGCTTCGAGTTCGCCCAAAATCGGATCGACGGCAGAGGTATGCCCCGCGGCCTTCACGTTGAGGGCGCGGGCGAATTTCCCTTCATCGTCGAGTTTTTCCACCAACTCCAGTACCGCCTGGCGCGGACCACCCACGGTGGTCATGCCGGGGCCGGTATAGACGGCTGGCTCGATGGATGCATCGAGGGCGGCAATGTCTTCGGCGGATAGCTCGACGACGGCCATGGCTCCTTGCTCGGCATCGCTTAGCGATGCCTCTCCCTCGCCCATCAAGCGCGCGCGGTGGCAGGCAATAATCATCGCATCCCGCGCGGAAATTCCACCTGCGGCATAGGCCGCGGCGATTTCACCCATGGACATGCCCATAACGCCCGCTGGACGCACGCCGAAGGAGGCCAGTAGGTCCGTCAGCGCGATCTGGATGGCGGTGATGGCAACCTGCGCCGTTTCCGTGTCATAAGTTTGGGAATCGTCTTCAACGATGCCCAGGATGGACCAGCCTGACTCGAAATCCACGATGGCATCGAGTTCTTTCAGCCGCGTACTAAACAGCGGTGAGAGGGCGATCATGTCCTTCGCCATCTTGCGGTGTTGGGAACCAAAGCCTGAATATACGAAGACCGGCCCCTGCACCTGCGGGGAATCCGCGGCCGCAATGCCAACAGACACCTTGCCCTCAGCCACCTGGCGTAGGCGCTTAATGGCCTCTTCAGTCGAGCTAGCCATGACGACGGCGCGCGAGCGCGAGTGGTTGCGGCGCGCGACCGTGCGCGCTACATCTGCCAAGTCTGGCTGCTCTGCCTCTAAGAAATCCGCGAGCAGGCCCGCCGCACGCGCGCGGCGAGACGGCAAGAGGCCAGAGACCGGCAACGCCACCGTTCCGGTGGACAACTGCGGATCACTGGTGCGCGGGGTGCCCTGGTAATCCGTCAAGACGACGTGGGCATTCGTGCCGCCAAAGCCAAAGCCCGATACGCCGGCCACCTTTTTCCCGGAGTATTCCGGCCACTCGCGCGGGTCTTCAACGACCTCGAGGCGCTCGCCCACGAAATCGATATAGCGATTGGGCCCGGAGTAATTGATATTCGCCGGGATAATATCGTGCCGCATGGCCTCGATGACCTTGATGAGGCCCACGACACCCGCAGCGGATTCAGAGTGGCCGATATTGGTCTTGGCAGAGCCCAAGAGGACGGGCGATTCCATCCCACGCCCAGTACCCAGCACGCGACCGAGCGCGCTAGCCTCGATGGGATCTCCCAAGATGGTGCCCGTTCCGTGGGCCTCCACATAATCCACATCCTCGGGTGCTACGCCCGCGTCCGCGTAGGCACGGCGCAACACGTCTTCTTGCGCTTCTGGATTAGGTGCGGTCAGGCCATTCGAGTGACCATCGGAATTGACGGCAGAGCCCTTAAGAACGGCTAGGATTTCATCGCCATCGGCCTCCGCATCCTCCAGGCGCTTGAGCACCAGAACACCGGCGGCATCGGCACGCACGATGCCATCGGCGTCATCAGAAAAAGCATGAATGGCGCTGGTAGGAGAAGTAACGCCCAATTCCGAAAAGGCGGTGGAGGCGTGCGGGGCAGCCAAGATATTCACGCCACCGGCAAGTGCTACATCGGCGGCGCCGGTGCGCAGATCCTTGATTGCATGGTCAACCGCAACCAAGGAAGACGAGCAGGCCGTATCCACATTGATGGACGGGCCGCGGAAATCCAGGGCATAAGAAATGCGGTTGGCAACGATTGCCGAGGAACTACCCGTGAGCGCATAAGGATGCATCTCCGTGGGATCGGCGGTAATCAGCATGCCGTAATCATTATTGGTCGAGCCCATGTACACGCCCGTGTGCGTTCCGCGCAGCTCATTGGCGGGAAGGCCCGCGTTCTCCAACGCGTGCCATACCAACTCGAGCAGGATGCGCTGCTGCGGATCCATATTCGCGGCCTCTAGCGGCGATAGGCCGAAGAACTCCGCATCAAAGGAGGCAACATCATCGATATAACCGCCATCGGTATTGTGCTGCGCGATCTTCTCACTCAATACGGGATCGGCGCTGTACTCAGACCACCGCCCCACCGGCAGCGGCCCCGTGCCCGCGCGCGATTCAGCGAGCATGGTCCAAAATTCCGGCACATCTTTAGCGCCTGGGAAACGTCCGGACAAGCCGATCACTGCAATATCAGAACCCTGCGCGGCGCGAGCTTTGCGCTGCACGCGCGGTGCATCGTCGTGCCGCCCCGCGGGCTCATTAAGCAAGCGATTGGCTAGAAGCTCAATCGTGGGGTACTCATACGCCACCGTCGCATCGAGCCGCGTGCCTAAAAGATTTTCTAATTCGCCCGACAGCACTACGGCATCCCGAGAAGAAAGACCATAGTTTTCCAGTGGGGTGGAATCTAAAATCTCTGTGGCCGCTACGCCCGTGGCCTGGGATACCCAGTCACGCAGCCATGCACGAAGTTGCTCGATGGTCATAAACCGTCTTTCCTAGTGGGGTTAATAGAACGACAAATACCTATATCGCTCTATTTTGTCACCTTGTTAACTTAACGTCCGAATCCGGCTTTAGGCTTGGTAGTCCTTTTTCGCCACGCGGCGGGCAATCTTATGCGAGGAGGTGCGCTTAATTTCCCCTGGCGCCTTCCACACGATATCGCTCGGGGTAATGCCGTGATTCTTTGTCACGGCAGTGCGAATTGCGTCGCTGGCGGCGGCATCGCCGGACGGATCCGCGTCATCGGCGCGCTCAACCAAGAGCACCAAGGACTCTGAGTTTTCGCCCTCCACGGCAAACGCAGCGATGGAATCTGGGCGCACGTGCACGGATGCGTCCTGCACGGTGCCTTCAATATCCTGCGGGTAGTGATTGCGCCCGGCGATGACAATGAGATCCTTAAGCCGTCCGGTGATATACAGCTCGCCCTCGATGATGGTGGCGAGATCGCCAGTGGCCATCCACCAGTCATCCTCTGGCAGGCCATCCTGGATGCGCTCACCCAGGGTATTGCGGAAGGTAGCCGCGGTTTCTTCTGGGCGGTTGAGATAGCCCGTTGCCATATTTTGTCCATGCACCCAGATTTCACCGATGGTGCCCTCTGGGACCTCGGCCTTGGTTTCAGGATCCACGATGGCAAGGTGCTGGAACGAAACGCCTTGGCCATTCGAGGCGAAGGCAACCGTTGCAGCTGACTTTTCCTCAATAACAGCGTGCCCGTCCGCCAATTTTTCGCGGTTGAAATGGGAAATGACGGGGCGCTTTTTACCCTGTGCGGTAGCGACGATGAGGGTTGCTTCCGCCAAACCATAGGAGGGACGCAGCACGGAACGCTCGACGCTGAAGGTATCTAGGAATTTCTGCACCGCTGGTTCCGTCACCGGTTCAGAACCAATGAGGATTCCATCAACGTTGGAGAAATCCGCGTCCTTGCCGTAGCGCGCGGCCAATTCCAAGGCGAAATTGGGCACGGCGGTATAGGTATTCTTCTCTTCACCCGGCTGGCGGCTGATGCGCTCAACCCACCGGTTGGGATGCTGGATGAAGTCGCGCGGGGTCATCATGTCCAATTCGATGCCCAGAATAGTGGTGAATAGCGCCAAGATGATGCCCATATCGTGGTGCATCGGCAGCCATGACACCACGCGTGGCGGGAACTGCAGGTTCACAGCCCGGAAAATTTGGAGCACATTCACCAAAATCGCGCGGTTGCTCAGCTCCACGCCGGCAGGGGTGCGCGTGGAACCAGAGGTGTACTGCAAGAAGGCGGTGGAATCCACGCCCTCGCCAGCGACCGGCTTCCACGACGCCGCCAAGGAATCAGGCAGCGCATTGATGGAAATGACGCGCGGGCGCTCCCGCTCAGTGGAGAAATAGGTGCGCACCGCCGCGGCCGATACGCGGCTGGTCAACACGATAGGGGGCTCGCAGTCAGCAAAGACCGCCTTAAGGTGGTCCGCGTGTCCCGGCTCATTCGGATCATAGAGCGGAATCGGGGTCATTCCCGCATACATCGCGCCTAAGAAACCAAAGAGGTATTCGGGGGAGTTGCCTGCCAGAATGGCCACGCGGGTGCCCGGTTCTGCAACTTGTTGCAGGCGCGCTGCCACCACTTTGATCCGGGTATTGATTTCCTGGCGGCTGAGCTCACGGGCGGTGTCCTCCTCACCGTAGAGCCACTGTCGCATTACTACCTGCGAAGTATCCGCGTCTGCCTGGTAGAGGGTCTCGGCCAAGCCTGCCAAGGTGAGTTCTGCGGGGAGGGCGATATTGCCCTCGGCGTCAAAAAACTTCCCCATGAGTTGCTGTAAATCCATCGATTCTCCTTTGGTAAATGCTTTTGTCTTAAAAATTATCGATGTTATAGCGCCTCATATTACACGGCATCAATGACACGGTGGGCCCAGTCCACAACCCACTGGTTCGCAGTAGTCCCCTCAATCACGCCGCCGTTATCGGCGTACTGCGCGTGTACTCCATTGGCCCCGATTAAATCCTTGGCGCGTTCCAAACCATTGCCCACGCCGGTGGGCGCATCACACACGGTGTCATTGGGGGCACAGATCTGGAAGGTTCTATCCGCGAGCTCTCCGAAACCGTGCGGGCGCGCTCCGCGCATAGTCGCTCCAGGCACGATGGGCTGAACGAGGCCAGAGACGGGTTCCAAGGCAATCTCGGCACCAATTCCGCCGAGCTCGTGGCCCGGGTTTTGGCCCACGCCGTTTTCACGCCGTCCATCTGCAATCAACGCCACACCCGCGATATTTTCTGCGGGGATTACGCCTTCGCCACCACCGATGTCATCGGCCACATCGCCGGCAATGACCGCGCCTTGGGAAAAACCGCTCAAAATGAACTTGGTCTGTGGGCAGCTATCGTGCATGCCGCGCAGCTCCTCATTCATCTTCGCGGTGCCCTCATCACGGGAATCGTCGTAGCTCATTTCCTCCTGCGCATTGATATTTTTAAATTGCGCAGTATAAGGAAGGGTCCACACCTTTACATTATCCCCGTAAGCCTCCTGCAACGGCTGCGTAATAGACAGCATGAACGAGCGCGGATTAGCAGAAGGATTGAGGGGATCATCGTCGGCGGCAGATTCCCAGGTACCTGGCGCGGAAATGAACTCCACGCTCGGGCACCAATCCGGCTGGGATTCCTCCGGCGCCTCCCTGGATTCTAGCTCCTCGGGGGAGCTAGGCCCCGCCGAGTCCGTTGTTGTGAGGTAGTGCGCGGCACCCGCGCCGATGACGACGAGAAGGGCGAGGACGGCAACGACGGTTATGATTTTTCGCATGAACTAGTTGTACCCGGAAAACCTCAAAGAAAGCTAGCAAAGGGCTGAACGTGCGTTGTCCTGGAGTAGTTTGGTGAGCTCCTCATAGTCCATGTCAGAGCGTTGCTGCTCAATCAGTTGCCCAGCTACCGCGGGAATAGTGATGTCATTGTCACCGCAGGCCCCTTGGCCGGCACCGAGGAGCTGGTCTTCTACCCCATCGACCTTGACGCCCGCATCCTGCAACGAATCCAGGTACGCAGCCTCTTCCTTGGGCAGCTGCGCGGAGGGGATCTCTGAGATCTCGCGCGCACCGCGATCCTCTGGGGAGTTCGTGGAACGAGACCCGTTCGTCGGCTCAGAGGATCCCTTGGATTCAGATGGCTCCCGCGAGGAAGAAGCGCTGCTTGATGCAGACTCGCTACTACTCGTGGTCGATTTCTCGGAAGTCTTTTCGCGCGAAAGCGGCGCCACCGAGGTGTCATTGCCGGAGTCACTATCTACGGTGGCAGAGTCACACCCTGCCAAACCGAGGCACAAGACCGCTCCTACGAGGGCTAATTTACGCATGCTTACTTCTTTTCAGTCTGTACGCGGCCCATGACTTCACTGATCGTTCCGTGCTGGAACTCCTGCTTCAATCCACCAGCCGCGATTTCGGAGTAATCAGAGGTGGGCCAGCCAAACTCGCCGTGCTCCCAGCCTTTCTTACCCCATTCATCCATGATGGCGCCGTTCAAGATGTAGTGCGCGCCGGATTCTGGGGACCAGTAGATGGAGCCCTTTTCAAACTCCTGGAAGAAGCCGCCCTCGACCTTCTTCTCACCGTCCGTGGGGAAGCCCAATGGGGATTCGACACCGCCCATTTCCTTGTACTTTTTGCCAATGGCGCCAAAGGACACCTGGTTCTTACCATCCGGGTTCCGGGTCAGAATGCCACCTTGGAATTCCTGGGTAAAGCCTTCGCCCATCTTCTTTACCGGGCCGGTCGGGAACTTCAATTCGCCGCCTTCGAAGCCCTTCTCGCCCCACTTATCAATCATATCGCTGGTAACTTCCCAGGCACCGGTCTCTGGGCTCCAGTAAATGGAACCGTGTTCAAAACGCACGAGGCGCCCCTTGCCATCCAGCGCCTTAATTTCACCGGACTTAGGGAAGCCCAACCAGGAGGTGGGGCCACCGATTTCCGCATAGCGGGCGCCGATGCGGCCATACAGGGCGTGCGCACCATTGTCCGGGGACCAGTACGCCGTACCGGTTTGGAAGTCTTGTGCCTTGCCCTTACCGGCAACGTCATATTCGTTATTCAGGCAGGAACCGATTATGCCTTCTTTGGTGGCCTTGGCGATATCGCCTTCGGTATTACAATCCGCACCGCGGTCAGCCTTGTCAAGGTTGAGGGCATCAGCAATGTGCGGCCATGCATTTTGCATCTCGAATTGCCAGTATTCCCAGCTGTGCACGCCGGAGGGCCGGAATTGCACTACCGGTTCCACATTGGCGCGCTTCGCGTAATCCACGAAAGTCTGGGTGGACATCCGAGAGATTACTTCCAGCCCCATGCCGGCCAAACTTGCCTGTCCCTTTGCCACCGAGTTTTCCTGGCCAAAGTCGTCCTTGCCGTTACCAGCAGAGACATAGACCTCCATGTCCTTGAGGTTTTCGATGCCCAACTTCGGATCGTGGTCGATCCAATCCTGCGAGCCCGGCTCGCCCCACATCTTGCGGGAATCGTAGCCGCCGGCATCGCGCTGCGCAGCCATGATGGCCTGTGGCATGCCACGGGTAGTCATATCGAGGTAGCCAGAGAACGAACCAACGAAATCAAACAAGTGCGGGTTACGCTCCGCCAGGTTGACTGCTGCGGTACCGCCCATGGACAGCCCAGTCACCGCGCGCTTCTGGTTGGAGCGGTACTCATGATCCAAAATTGGGACCAATTCCTTGGTGAGGAAAGTCTCCCACTTGTAGTTCTTCCCCGCATCCGGCTGCTGCCAGTCGGAGTAGAAGGAAGATTCGCCGCCCACCGGCATGATGAGGTTGACGTTACGGTCCGCATACTGGTTGAGGATATTGGTCTCAATGGTCCAGCCGGACTCGTCATCGCGGGCGCGCAGGCCATCGAGTGCCCATACCTCTGGGAACTTCTTCTCCGGCTGCGAATACCAGTCACGCGCGAGCTGGATCTGCACCTTCTGCTCGTGATCCGGCATGGCTGCGGACTGGATATAAACCATCAGGTGACGGCTGGACAGGTACTCCACACGGTTAATCTTTACACCATCCGGCAGGCCCTCCACCTGTGGATATTCGGTCTCCACTGGAGTACGGGCCGGCGGATCCTTGGGCGCAAAGTGATCAGACAGACTGCTGCCGTTGCCTGACTGAGAAGAGCTCATGTCACCGAGAGAGCTTTGGGCGGTGGCATTGGGCAGCAGGGCAAGTCCAACGGCAATGGCGGTCGGCATGGCTGCTACCGCGAGCCCCTTGCGGGCCTTGCCCGGGGAAGTGTTTTTGCGCATAGGTAAACGTCCTTGAAGATTTACCGCGGCCGCATTCCGAAGGTTCCCCTCCTCCGGACTGCTACCTGCGGCGTGAGCTGTCTATTGTGCGCTTAAGTTTAAGTTGAACTTGAGGCATTGGAAAGGCTGACACGCCGTGCGAAGTTACATCACCATTTATCTTGACGCAGAGCCTGTCCCCCGGAATCACCCAATAAGCACATAAACACTCAAAACTTACATCGACGACCTCTCAGCAATCCTCCAGCTCAACCACAGACTGGACTCTCACTGAAAAATCACTAAGATTACCAGAGTACGCACGAAAGTGCACCCTGTAAACATCCCCTACTCAAGGTGAAAGATATGAAAAACATAAAGACCAAAATCACCGCCGGACTCATAGCCCTCACCACAAGCCTCACCATGGCCCAGACCGCCAATGCGGACCAAGGCAAAGAAATGGTCACCTTCGGCGATTCCTTCACCGCCAACGGCGGCGCACCAGGAGACCGAGGATCAGCCTCTCCATATAAGCGCCCCTTCCACCCCTGCTTCAACGACAAACACAACTGGGCGCACCAAACCGCCAATAACCTTGACCACAACCTTGCCGATTACTCCTGCAACGGAACCAGCGTCTGGATCAACCAATACGTCGACGACGCTATCGAACAAGGCAACATCGGCCACGACACCAAAGAAGTTGTGTTCATGTACGGCGGCCTCCAACAAGGAACCTACTTCGACGCCCTAGCCAACGCCACTCTCCCCGACGTTCCCAAAGCCTCCACCTACCGCGGACTACTAAACTTCCAATTCAACAAAATCCGCAAAGCCGCACCCAACGCCCGCATCTCCATGGTCAACTACGTCCCAATGACCGTCAACGACACCCTCTGCGTAGTCAACCACGACCAACTACAACTGCCAATAACCATCCCAGGCGCCACCATCGCAGAAGACGAATTCAATCGCGAAATCGGACGCGCAGCACACGACCTCGGCGTCAACTACATCAATCTCCACGACCAAGCCAAAACCCACGACCCCTGCCAGCCAGACACCAACCACCGATGGGCCACACTCGTCCAAACCCCAACCGCCCCATCCGTCATGCCACTACACCCAACAGACGTAGGACACGACGGAATGACCCAAATCATCACCCGAGAACTCCAAAACCACTAACCACCAACCAAAGCACGAACCCGCCGCCCGAGAGCACCATGAACTAGTCCCCAAAAGTTGGGCTGGTTTAATTCAAGAAGGTTAGGGGTTCAAGGGCCTGATTCCGATATTGCATCGGGGTCAGGCCCTTGAGTCATTGTTGGTTGCGTTCGGTGTTGTACCGCTGGATGTAATCTTCGATTACCTGGGTGAACTCCTCGACAGTGTTGAAGACTTCTCCGTGGTACATCTCGGTTCTCAGGTGACCGAAGAAGTTCTTCATTACTGCGTTGTCGTAGCAGTTGGCCTTACGCGATATCGACTGAACGCCGCCGTTCTCGTGGATCAAAGTGCGCCGGGTTGAATGCTGGTATTGGAAGCCTTCATCGGTAATTTTTAGGTAGGCAATTTCAGCATGCAACTGGTCGCTTTCGCGACGCAGTTTGTCTTCTTCAGTAAGCGCCTTCGGCTTGGTACCTCGGCCCTGTTCGAAACGCTTGACTACATGCTCGCGCTGAGTTTCACTCAGCGAACTTCGTAGCCCCAATAAAAACTGCTCCCCACCAGTTGGTAGTGATTTCTCAGTCCAACTACTGGGGAGCGGTTCGAACGGCGCGGGGCCAGTTCGTTAGTGAGCCTTACCAGGCATTCATAACGTTGAGAACGCGCGGTTTGGAAGCATTGAGCTGGTAGTCCCATTGGTACCAGTTATGCAAGCCCTGGGCCGGGTAGCTCACCGTTGGGTTCAGACCCTGCAACCGGGCAACACCTTCCCAAGCGCGGGTGGTCAGCTGAGAACCAACCTCCAGTGCGACACCCGGTGCTTGGAACTGCGGCGGAAGGGTTTCCCTATCCAATTGGCCTGGGATACCGGATGCAGCTGAAATATAAACATCGGTACCACCCTCACGCAGTTGCGGAATCAGCAAGAGCGGGTCATTCTGGAAACGCTTTGGGTTAAATAGCGAACCGTACATGGCGTTGACATTGAATCCACCGGCATCCAACATGGCCAAACGAAGAGCAGTCTGAGCACCTGGAACCGTCATAGTCAAATAACCAGAAAAGGATAGTACCTGCTTAAACTGGTCAGTGTGCTTAGCAGCCAATGTCATGGCGGAACCGGCACCCATGGAGAGGCCAGCGATCGCATTGTTATTGCGGGCCACGCCAAAGTGCTGCTCGAGGTAGGCAGGAAGCTCCTGGGTAAGGAAGGTCTCCCACTTGTAGTTGACCGGATCTCTCGGATCATATTTGCCAGGTGCTTGCCAGTTGGCATAGAAAGAAGACTCGCCACCTGCCGGCATCACTAGAGTGATATTGCTGTCCGCGTAAGTCTGCGCGGCGTTAACCTCGCTGTGAGGGCTAACCCAGCCGCTGGTTGCGTAAGTAGCACGCAGGCCATCCAATAGGTAGAAACCAGCGTTACCGCCATTCTTTGCGGGCTGAATCTGGACGGGGATGTTACGGTCCATGGACGGAGACCAAACATCACAGCGCTGAACCCAAAACATGGCTGGGTCCCATTCACAGGTGCCGGTATTATCCGGACGCAGCCAATCACGATGTGCCGCGTGTGCCTGCTGCGTGCCGCCGGCAACGACGGCGAGGCCAAGCGCTACGACCACTGCCATGATGACCGATAGGACACGTCCTCTCAGAGATGCAGTCATCTTTCTCCTCCACAAAGTACTCAATAATTGTTCTTTGGCTTTATCGATGGGAACCTGTGAATCGTTAACACCCCTCGGCGAAAGCCTCACTGAGAGGCAGTGTAGTGCACTCACAGGCTTTTTACCTCATTTTCAACCATTAATAGAGGTAATCCCCCGGATTGGAGGAGAAGGTTAGGGTCCTGCCCTCTGTCAGGGAAAATTTAATATTTTCTAAGAATCGGCCCCAAGTTAGCGGTTCCCTGTAGGAGGCAAAGAGCCTCTGGAAATCGGCATCATCAAGCGCAGTGCGTGCTTGCCACGCGGAATCTTTCTGCCCCAGCAATAAGGAGTCAATATCCACTGCAGAATCGGCAATCTGCCACGCCGCGCCAAGGCTTTTATCGTGGCCAATGCGCCCGCCTTCGATGCGGGGCTGGCGCGCTGCCAAGGGATTGCTGAGCCCAATTTCATCGAGCACGCGCACCTCAAGTGGCGCATTCATGGAGGTAAGACCGAGATTAGGAAAATACACAGTGGGAGGATCGGAGCGCTCCGGATCCGCGGGCACCGTCGTCCACGATGTCTGACCCCCATCCTTGATATAGAGGAAGGTCATGGCATCGCCGGCCGCCAAATCCTGCACCGCTTTTTCATAGTTATTCATCACGTCCATACCCAGAAAATCCTCGGCACGGCGTGGCGGTTCCTGCCGGTTGGTGACAGCGGTCCAATAGTCCCGCTCATCCACAACACTAAGCTGGCCCGCGTACGCTGCCCGGTCTACCGGGTGACCGTGCAAGACAATAACGAAGGCCCACACCGCACAGAATACGGCAGCCCACCAGGTTCGTAGATTAACTACAAATATGGGCAATAGCGCGGCGAAAAGCGGAAGTAGCAACATGCGCCCATGCATAAAATCGCCACCCACGTGCACAACATATGCTGCATGCAATAGTGCGGCGCCCAGGAAGATATAAACCACAGTCTGCATCGAGCGCAGCGCCGACGGTCGAAAATCGGTTTTCCACAGCGCCGCCACTGTCAGCACAATGAGCGGGAGGTACAGCGCGTAGGGCGCCATAAAGTCGCCCAAGTACGCAAACCCTTGGCCCCACGCGGAACCAGCCGCGGATTTCGCAACGGCGGTATGAGGCGTAAGCAGCCCGTAGTAGCCCATGCGGAATACTTGATAACCCAGCGGCAGGGGCAAGGCGGCAGCGATAACCTTCCACGAACGCGTGCTCACTATGAGTACAACGCCAACCAGGCCGCCATACAGGGCAAGCTCAGGGCGAATGAGCCATGAGAGCCCCGCCCAGAATGCCAGCCCATACACAATAGGCTTGGGCGGCAACTCCTGCCGTGGTCGCGCCCATTTAATCAGCATCCACCACAAGACGGCCAAGTAGAAAAGGCACAGGCTCCATTCCAAGCCGGAGGTAAAAAAAGTCCCGTGCCGGTGGCAGGGCCAGATACACCAAGGCTCCAGCGGGAAGAACAAGTCCCTTGTGCATGCTTGCCGATGCCCACGTCCCCACCACCATCGCCGCGACCGCTAGGAGAAGCCCGAGGTAGATGGCGATCGTTTCGAGTTCAGCACCGCTTACCCACCGCGCCACTAAGATGAGGTATTGCCACAGCGTGGAGGTATTGGCCTCAACGCGCTCACCCACATTGAACACAGGACCGTTGCCGGCTTCTAGGTTGCGGACGGTACGCAGGACGATGAGGCCGTCATCAGACATCCAGCGGCGGGCAAAGCCACCCCACAAAGAAAAAACACCGATAACAAGAACCGAGGCGGGTGCGCTCCACAGCGCAATGTTCTTGTTACCGGTGTTAACCACGTGGGGTGAGTATATCAGGCCTCTCAAGATCTTCTAGTTGAACGCAACTATATAACCGCTGCTTAGACCAATGGCATGATGTAGACGGCCATGGCGATGCAGGCCAGCCAAGCGATGGCGAGGAACTGCAAGGTGCGATCCCCCAACGCGATTTCTTCCGGCGCCCCGCCCTGGCCACGGTCCACGTCGGCGGCATAGCGCAGGATGGCGATGGTAAATGGCACCATGGAAATCTGGTACCACACGCCACCAGAGGTTGCGGCATTAGCCAGCTCAAAGCCCCACAGGGAGTAGAAGACCACCACGGCGGTAGCCGCTAGCGTCCAGACAAAGCGCAGGTAGGTTGGCGTATAGCCCTGCAAGGATTTGCGGATCTTCGCGCCGGTCTTTTCCACCAGCAGGATTTCGGCATAGCGCTTACCGGAGGCCATAAAGAGCGAACCAAAGGCAGCGACCAGCAAGAACCACTGCGAAAGCTCAATATCGGCGGCCACGCCACCGGCCATGGTGCGCAACATGAATCCGGAGGACACCAGCGCAATATCGATGACCGGAATATGCTTCCAGCCAAAGCAATAGCCCAGCTGCAGGGCGATATAAACCGCCATAACGATGGCTAGCTCTAGTCCCGCGGTGGCCAAGAAGGACAGCCCAATGGACAGGCCAACGAGTACCACGGCCATGACATAGGCCACCTTGATGGGCAGCACGCCCGAGGCAATCGGGCGGAAACGCTTGGTCGGGTGCTCTTGGTCTTCACGCCAATCCTTGGCGTCATTGATCAGGTAGATGGAAGAAGCGCCGAGGCAAAAGACGATGAAGGCCAAGAGGACATCGACAAGCACGCGCCCGTGAAAGAGCGACTCCGCACCGGCCGCGGCGGGCGCGGCCAGTACGAGGATGTTTTTTACCCATTGCTTCGGGCGCAGGGCCTTGACCATGCCATCGGCCAAATTCTTCGGCGGCTTGCGCTTACGGCCGGTATCGACGCCGGACGTATGCGGTTCCGAATGGAGAAAGTGCTGGTTACCGTCCTCACTCATGCGTCTTTCCCTTCGTCATTGCCCGCGCGGTGGCAGCGCCAATGGCTGCGCCCGCGACGGTATCAGTTGGATAGTGCACCCCGAGCACCATACGCGATGCCATCATCACCGGCACTCCCACAAGCGGTGCCTTGGAACCCGTCAGGCGGGAAAGGCCCACCAAGAAGGCGGTGGTGGAGGTGGCATGCGAGGACGGGAAGGATAGGCGCGAGGGGGTCTTGACCCCAACGCGGACGTAGGAATAATCGGGTCGCTTGCGCCGCACGATGCGCTTGAGCACCACGCTTGCCGCATGCGCGGTAAACGCCGCGGCACCGATCCGAATCCACTCTTCACGGCGCTGCTTGTCCACGCCGGCCCCTAGGGCCGCGCTGCCCATCCAGCCCAGGGCGTGCTCGCCCAAGTGGCTTAAACCGCGGGCAGTCGGCAGTACTCCCGGCAGGTCAAAGGCGGCGTTCTGGATGGACTCTAGGACGCGGGATTCTGCGATAGAAAGCTTATTGGGCATCAAAAACCTTCTTCCAGGAAGACCGCGCGGTCAATTCCGGCAACGCGGCGCGGTAGTGCGCCCGCAGGTCATCGAAGTTTTCTTCAATTTCCTTCAACAGGCTGCGGGTTTCGGTGATGAGCTCCTTGGCCAAATCGCGGTCGCGCTTGCGGAAGGCCACACCCGTACCGCCGGCCGTGGATACGGTGGCGGAATCCAGGCGGGACAGGGTGAACCAGCGCGCCTCTTCTGGGGTGAGGTTCAGCTGCGGTGCCGCGTGGTGCGCCGGATCTTCCTTGCTCAGCAGGTGCTTAAGGCCCTTTGCTGCCCACGGCAGCTTCTTCACCTTGGCCAAGCGCCCGCCCACATTGCGGGTGGGAACGCCCGGCGCGCCGGTCGGCGCCGGCAGCTGGTCTGCGGATTCGATGATGACCGCATCTGAGTAGTTCTTGCGGATCTCCGCAATGCGCGGCAACGAGGTATCCAAGATATCGAAGAGGTGGTCCGGCCCCGCCAGGAAGTCCTTCATGGCCTCGATTTGGATGGCCATGGTGGAGTATTCCATGCACATGGTGTGCTTGAGCGTGGACTTAAAGATGGACTTAGTAATGCCGGATACCGCGCCATCGTGGTACAGCGAAGCCACGATCAAGCGGTTGCGCAGGTGGAAATAGGCCTGCCAGTCAATGGCATCGTCCTTATCCGCCCAGGCCATGTGCCAGATGGCCGCGCCCGGCCAGGTCACCGTGGGGAAGCCATTGCGGGCGGCGCGCAAGGAGTACTCGGTATCGTCCCACTTGATAAATAGCGGCAGTGGCTGGCCGTTGGTCTCTGCTACCACGCGCGGGAAGAGGCACATCCACCAGCCGTTATATTCCACGTCCACGCGGCGGTGCAGGTCGCGGGAATCGTACTTCTTTGGATCCAGGCGGGTTTCTGGCGTGCCAATGGCGCGCAGTGGGTACTTGGCAAAGTCGTGGTCGTACACGGCGTGCGGGGCGGCGGCCCACATGAAATCGGAGCGGTTGACCTGCTCACCGGTGGTGCGCAGCTGGGAGCGCTCCTGCAGGTTGAGCATCTGCCCGCCCACGATGATGGGCCTGGCGGCGTAGCGTGCGGCCTGGACGGCACGCAGTACCGAATCTGGTTCGATGGCGATGTCATCATCCATATACAAAATGAACGGCGAATCGGTGTTTTCCAGCGCCTCGTACATGATGCGGGAGTATCCGCCCGAACCACCCAGGTTACCTTGGCGGAACTCGCGGAAGCGCTCCCCAAAGTGGGCTACTGCATCGTCGTAGCCTGGTTCATCGGCGGGGTGTTGATTGCCTTGGTCAGGCATCAAGACGAAGTCGATGATCTCGTCCACGACGGGATCCTCGGCTAGGGCTTGTAGCGCTGCCACCGCGTCGGTAGGGCGGTTGAAGGTAGGAATCCCGACCGCAACACGCTTTTCGGAAGGAGCAACCTCGGTGCCATCCGGCAGGATTTGCGCTCCAGGTGCGTGCGGCGAGCACCACGCGGCATGCGCCAGGGTGGTTTCTTTCTCGGCGGTGATATCGAACCACAGCCAGCCGCCGTCCTCGAAGTTCTTGAGCGGGAGCTCGAATTCGTGCTCACCGGTGCCCACGAGGTGGTTGCCCACGGAAATGCGTTGGCCATCGTGCTTGGAACGGTACAACGAGATATTGGCCTGGCCCTCAACTTCAAGGCGCAGAATGACCGAGTCGAGCTGGGACCACCGGCGCCAGTAGGAGGCCGGAAAGGCGTTGAAGTAGGTCTCAAAAGAGGCTTCTTCGCCGGCCGGGATGGTCACGGCGGTCCGGTTTGTCCAGCTCAAGCGCTCGCGGTTTTGTTCCGCCTCAATGAGGTAGAGCATGCGGACGTCAAAGGGTTCGCCGCGCTTGGGCAGCAAAATTCGCTGCAGGGGCTCAAAAGCCGAGGAGTTGTTGGCAGTCACGATTGCTTCGATTCTCCAAACTATTTAAACAGTAGTCAGCGGTTTAGCGTAGTTGTTTTATACGGATTACTCGGGTTTACACGCGGATGTGTCTTCGGGTTAAGTAGCAAAAGTGTGCCTGATGGACCTGACCCCTGTTTGGTGGACACCTGATATCCAGCCCAGTCGAGCTGGCAAGATTGGTAATCTACCACCATGTCCAGGTACTGAGAACAGTTCAAACGCGATGCCGTGGCCCTCTATGAG
>NZ_JASPFZ010000020.1:0-23891 GCF_030227355.1 Corynebacterium sp. MSK310 | reverse complement strand
ACTCCTGGTGCAATCTCGTAGCGCCTGATGTCTTTGAAACCGAGACTTCGGCTATACTGACCACAGCAGCATAGCTAGCCCCCGATGTGTCCACTGTCCGGGGGTCGGGCCCGAGTGTTTATCCGCGGCAGATCCATTCCCCGGTGGCAAGATGGAACGCATGACTGCCACCCTTGATTCCACCGGTACCACCGCTGCCGTCATTGTCACCCACCAGCGCGCGGAATTGCTGCGCGCCTCGCTCGAAAAGGTAGTCAACCAAACCCACCCCGTGCAGTGGGTTATCGTGGTGGATAATGGCGCCGAGGATGCGGTCCGTGACGCGGTGGAATCCCTGGCAGGCGATCGCGCGGTCTACGTGCCGTCCAAGACCAACCTGGGTGGTGCGGGCGGTTTCGCCCTCGGTTTCCTTACCGCGCTATCACTCGGCGCCGATGCCGTGTGGTGCGCCGATGATGATGGCCGCCCCGCCGATTACGGCGTATTAGAAGAGCTCTACCGCGTGGCAGGAAATAATAACCTGCACGAGGTCTCACCTGCCGTGTGCAATATCGACGATCCCGGCCGCTTGGCCTTCCCGCTGCGCCAAGGGCTGGTGTGGCGCCGCCGCATGGAGGAGCTGGAAGGAGACTTCTTGCCCGGGATCGCCTCCCTGTTTAATGGCGCCCTGATTTCCGCCGCGGCGATGCAGACCATCGGCGTGCCGGATTATCGCCTTTTCATCCGCGGCGATGAGGTGGAATACCACCGCCGCCTGGTCAACTCCGGGCTGTCCTTCGGCACAGCTTTGACCACCAGCTACCTGCACCCGGATGGCTCGGATGAATTCAAGCCCATCTTGGGCGGAAAGATGCATACCCAGTACCCGGAGGGCGAGTTCAAGCGCTATTTCACCTACCGCAACCGTGGCTACCTGCTGTGGCAACGCGGCATGCGCAAGCTTTTGCCCCAGGAATTTGCCCGCTTTGGCTGGTTCTTCTTGGTCCAACGCCACGATCCGGCTGGATTCCTGGAGTGGCTCAAGCTGCACAACCGCGGGCGCCGCGAGGATTTCCGCCGCCCCGGAAATCGCTCCTAAGGCGCCGCAGGCCTACTTTTCTTTAAAGATAAAGACACGCTGGATGGCAAAGTTGGTCACCGTCGCCACGCCCTGGGCAATGACGAAGGCGATGGTGTCTTTCACCGCGCCTTCAAAGCCTAAGGAAATCAGCGGCTCATTGAGTACCCAGTACAAGAAATTCTGCACGGCAAAGGTGGATACGTATAACACGCCCACGGTCACGGCCGTGCGGCCGGACACCTTCGTGCCAAAGGTCCAGCGCGCATTGGCCAGATAGGCAGCGATGGTGCCAAAGACCCAACCAATCGCCTTCGCCCCAGAGCGGTGCAGACCTAAATGGGTCAATAACAGCGTCAGCCCATAATCAATGACGGCGGCAAAGACGCCTACCGCAATAAATCGCACCAACTGCTGCTTCAAAGAGCTGGAGGGGCGCTTTACTTCTGCAGCATCTTCAAGTGGATTAGTCACAGGCAGTTAGCTTACCCGCGCAGCAGCGCGCGGTACATGTCTAGGCGGTACACCGGCGCGGCGGCGTCCTTACCGTAGGCACCAATCTGGGATAGCTGGTCCAAGGAGGCATCGCACAGCGCGCGAATCTCCGCGCCTTTCAAGGTATTGCCATCATCATTGACCCAGCCCAAGGCATCCATGGTGGTTTCCACCACGGAATCGGTCAGCTCCTCACCGCCCATGCAGGATATAGCCAAGGCCATGGACCAAAAAGCATCTTTGCCCTCATTGGTGACCTCGCGCGGCAGGCTGGCCAGTGCCTCGGCGGTGGCCGCCGGTAGATCACTTCCGCGGTTTAAGTCCATGGCTTGTAAGAGGGGAACAAAGTCATAGAGCTTAGTGCGTTCGATGAGCGCCCTTACCTGTGGTTTAACCTTGGCCAGGACTTCATCGGTGATCTTTTCACCGGTCAATTCCCGGTTCACCGCAGTAAGTTCAAAGGGCGCAAAGAGATTACCCGAGCCACCCACGCACAGTGCGTTGGGGGTGCCATTATCGCGGGGATAGATTTCCGCGACCACCAGCTCAAAGTCCCAGAGGCCCCAGACAAAATCGATCTGGTCGCCCTCGCGCCAGAGGAATTCGGATGCCTGGCGCTCTGGGTCAAGGCGCGGGCCGCGGGCATCACTGTGCTCGTAAAAATGCCACGGGGAGTTTTCATCTGGCAGACCGAAACAGATGTGCAGTACTTTCTGCAGCTCATGCAAGGTAAGCGCATCGCTAAAACCAATTTGGCGGTGGACTTCCCCATCCGCACGGATATTGGAGGCTTGGCAGATGACGGTGAGCGGTTCCCGCTTTAATGACAGCAGCGGGTCGGCACGACGAGCCCGTGCCTGTGAAATATCGGTGACCCCTGCATTCATGGGCCCCACCATACGCAAATTTTAAGAAGCCAGTTTTTCTATATCTCGCGCTTCCATCCCACTGATGATAAATGTAGTTGCCGCTCCGATTGCTCCCAACAGCGTCCACGGGCGCTTGACACCGCGCTTCCGCAGGAAAGACACCACCTTGCGGGACACGGCTACATCGGCCCATAGAGCAAGGCCCACTAGGATAAGCACCGCTGCCAAAATGGCCCAGAGCTTAAGACCCTTATCCGCAAATTCCTGCGGGGAGCGTGGTTCATCGCCGTCCTCTTCGGCCTGGGCATTGGTATAGGCCACCAATGCGCCAAAACCAATCGTGGACAAAACGTAGGCGGTAATAAGTCCCTTTTTGGATTTAATCCAGTCCGGGTAAGAGGTGACAATACCTTGGGCGGCCGCTTGGGTGATGCGCCCAGCCAAGGTGTCATCGAGGGCGTAATTATCGCGGGATTCTTCTGCTGCTTCGCGGTTGTTTGTCATAGCGACCACTCTAAGCGGCGGTAAGCTATTGCGCATGTACTCGGAAAAGACAGAGCATATGACCCCCGCCCAGCAAGCCGCTCAGGATGAGCGGGCCGAGGACGATAAGCGCCACGGGCACTTTGAAGCAACAGAGCACACCAATCTGCCGCTCAGCCCCTTTATGACGCGCCTTTTAGCAGAGGAAATGCCGATTTTGGATTCCACTTCGCGGCGCCGGGTGTACGAGATTTTAGGAACCTACGAAGGGCCCACGATTGAGTCCCTAGCAGGGCTACCGGAAGAAATCCGCGAGATCATGGATCTCTAAAGCGCCGCATTCGGGGCAGTCTGTGTGCCCACGATGTTTTAAATATCACGAACGTCACTCCAGCCACCGCACTATGAGCTAGGTAGGCTGGTACATCGATACAATCCGTCGAGCAAAGAGTAAGAGATGGAACTACATACCACCGAAAAGTCCCTGCACGGCTGGGGCCGCACCGCCCCCACGACCGCCCATGTGCTGTCCACGGAAGACGTGGACGTCATCAAGAATGCAGTGGCACAGGTCGCGGACGATAACTCGGACAAGCCCGCCCACCTGCGCCGCGGCGTCATCGCGCGCGGCATGGGACGCTCCTATGGTGACCCCGCCCAAAATGGCGGCGGCCTGGTCATCGACATGCAAAAGCTGAACAAGATCCACTCCATTGACCCGGAGTCCGCGCTTGTTGATGTCGATGGTGGCGTCACCCTTGACCAACTCATGAAGGCCGCGCTGCCCTATGGCCTGTGGGTTCCGGTCCTGCCGGGCACCCGCCAGGTCACCATCGGCGGCGCCATCGGCCCCGATATCCACGGCAAGAACCACCACTCCGCCGGTTCCTTTGGCAACCATGTGGTCTCCATCGAGCTGCTGGTTGCTGATGGCCGCGTTCTCCACCTCACCCCAGAAGGCAGCGAGGATGACCCGAGCGGTGACCTCTTCTGGGCCACCATCGGCGGCATGGGCCTTACCGGCATCATCCTGCGCGCTACCATCCGCATGACCAAGACGGAAACCGCCTACTTCATCGCGGATACGGATCGCACCGATAACCTGGAAGAAACCATTGCCTTCCACTCGGATGGTTCGGAGCACAATTACACCTACTCCTCTGCATGGTTCGATGTCATCTCCCCAGAGCCGAAGCTAGGCCGCTCCACCATTTCCCGCGGCTCCCTGGCCACCTTGGCGCAGCTCGAGGAATTGGCCCCCAAGCTGGCGAAGGATCCGCTGAAGTTCAACGCGCCGCAGCTGATGACAGTGCCGGATATCTTCCCGTCTTGGACGCTGAATAAGCTCAGCCTGTCTGCTGTGGGCTTGGCTTACTACACCATGGGCGCGCCGGCGAAGAACCAGGTAAAGAACTTGACGCAGTTCTACCAGCCGCTTGATCTCATTGGTGAGTGGAACCGCGGCTATGGTTCCAAGGGCTTCCTGCAGTACCAGTTCGTCGTTCCCACGGAGGCCGTGGAGCCGTTCAAGGAGATCATTCGCGATATCCAGCGCTCCGGCCACTACTCCGCGCTGAACGTATTCAAGCTCTTCGGCGAAGGCAACCGCGCGCCACTGTCGTACCCGATGCCGGGCTGGAACGTCTGCGTTGACTTCCCCATCCGCCCGGGCTTGGGCGAGCTTCTCGATGACCTGGATCGCCGCGTCATGGAGTTTGGCGGCCGCCTGTACTTGGCTAAGGAATCGCGCACCTCTGCCGAGAACTTCCACCAGATGTACCCGGGCCTAGAAGGCTGGCTCAAGACCCGCAATGACATCGACCCCACCGGGGTCTTTGCCTCCGATATGTCCCGCCGCCTCGAGCTGCACTAATCACTGGACTCATCACCACCCTCATGAAGGAGACTTTTTAAACCATGCTTAATGCAGTAGGCCAAGCCCAACACATCCTGCTTTTGGGCGGTACCTCTGAAATCGGCCTCGGCGTCGTCGCTGAGTTCCTTGAGCGCGGCCCTGCCAAGGTCACCCTGGCTGCCCGCGCCCAGTCCCCGCGCATCGAAAAGGCGCAGGCTGACCTAGAGGCCCGCGGCGCGGATGTCGAGGTCGTGGACTTTGATGCCACGGACTTTGACTCGCACCCGGCGGTCATCGAGAAGGCCTGGGAGCGCGGCGATGTCGATATCGCCATCGTGGCCTTTGGCACCCTGGGGGACCAGGAAGAGCTGTGGCAAAACCACGATAAGGCCGTGGCTTCTGCCCAGACTAACTACACCGCGCCCGTATCCTTCGGCGTGCTGTTGGCCGAAAAGTTCAAGCACCAGGGTCACGGCACCATCGTGGCTATGTCCTCTGTAGCGGGCATGCGCGTGCGCCGCTCCAACTTTGTCTACGGCGCCTCCAAGGCCGGCGTGGATGGTTTCTACATCAACTTGGATGAAGCGCTACGCGGCTCCGGTGCCAACGTGCTCGTCGTTCGCCCGGGCCAGGTTCGCACCAAGATGTCAGCCGAAGCCGGCGATGCCCCGCTGACCGTTAATGTCTCTGACGTGGCCAAGGCTACCGTGCAGGCGGTGCTGGATGGCAAGCAGTCCATCTACGTCCACCCGCTGTTTAAGTACGTCTCGCTAGCATTCAAGTTCATTCCGCAGCCCATCTTCCGCAAGCTGCCGTTCTAACCGTTTCCACTGTGCCCTGCGAACTGCAGGGCACAGTGAGTAGCGCACAGTGGGTAGCACACAGGGAGTAGCGCGCAGGGTACGCAGGGCCCTTAAAAGGCCCTCCGCCCTGCGCGCTTTGTTAGTTAATAAGCCACAGCTCACACCGCGCCTAATCCCAGAAGAGTGATTAAGGTATGCGAAACTAAAGGGCATGACAAGCCCAGCTACGCCTTCCCAAGCAGCTCCAGTGAGCGAGAAGAAACGCACCACCGCGTATCACGCAGATGCGCTACCCCACCGCTCCACCCTGCTGGGTATCTTCTTTGCCGCCCTCGGCGGCGGCATCGTCACCCTCCTTGGTTGGTATGCCTTCAAGGCGGTATCCCTGCCGTCCTTTAATACCTCCATGGTCACCCGCGCGCTATCTACCGTCGGCGTTGTCATCACCTTGGCGCTAGCGGGTGGGTTTAGCGCGTGGTGGATTTATGACCATTACAAGGAGACTTTCTCTAGGCCGCGGTGGCGCACGTGGGTAACTTATGCCGTGACCTACCTATCACCGGCCCTTTTAACCCTCGCATCCATCGGCCTGCCACTTTCGGCCTCCCGCCTCTGGCTCGATGGCGTACAGGTGGACCAGGCATTCCGCACCCAGTTCCTTACCCGCTCGGTGGATCAAATGGGCTATGCGGATATGAACTACCTGGACATGCCCACCTTCTACCCCGTGGGCTGGTTCTGGTTAGGCGGGCGCCTCGGCTCGTTGCTCGGCGTCCCGGGCTGGGAGGTCTACCAGCCCTGGTCGCTGATTTCCATTGCGGTAGCAGGCTGCATCCTCGTTCCCATCTGGCAGCACCTCACAAAATCCCTGCCGGTGGGAACCGCCATTGCGCTTACCACCACCGCCATCACGCTGACCATCGCGGCCGAAGAGCCGTACTCTGCCGTCATCGCCATGGGCATCCCGGCCATTGCAGTCTTGAGCGCTAGGGCTTTCCAGGGATCGCGCTTGTCCACCCTTGCGGTGGCGCTATACCTCGGCATTTCTGCCACTTTCTACACGCTATTTACTGGTGCGGCAGCGCTTACCGTCGTGAGCCTCATTGCGGTATTTACCGCGTTTTATGAGCGCACGTGGCGCCCCATCGTCCGCCTAATCATCATCGCGGTTATCTCTATAGCTATCGCGCTGATCGCATGGGCCCCCTATCTCTGGAGCGTGCTGCACTCGACGGCACCGCTGCAAACCACCGCGCAGCACTACCTGCCGGAAGAAGGCACGCAGATTCCGGTACCCTTCTTGTCTTTGAGCATCATCGGATTCCTCTGCCTAGTCGGCTTGGTTTATATCGTCATGCGTTTGAAGAACGCGGAGATACGCGCGCTCGGCCTTGCCCTCATCGGCATCTATGGGTGGATCGTCCTATCCATGGTGGTGACCCTAGCCGGCACCACGCTGCTGAGCTTCCGCCTCGAGGTCATCGTGGTGCTGCTCTTTGCCACCGCTGGCATTCTCGCCCTAGGGGAATTGCGCACCGTCGGCATCCACCGGCTATACCCCGCCAGCTTTTCCAGCGCGGGCAATAAGCGTCTGACCGCCGTCTTTGGTCTCATTTTGACGCTGGCGGGTGTTTTTTATGCCCAGCAGATCCCAGAGGAAAATGAGGATGCCATCGACTACGCCTACAGCGATACCGATGGTTACGGCGAGCGCGCGGATCGCTTTACCAGCGATTCCGCTCATTATTATCTGGATATCCACAACTTCATCCAGGATCAGGGCTATACGGCCAACGAAACGGTAGTCCTCACGGATGAAAAAACCTTCATGGCCTACTACCCATACTGGGGCTTTAACGCCTTTACCAGCCACTATGCTAATCCCCTCGGGGAATTCAAGCACCGCAATGACCAGATTGAAGCATGGGCGGATGAATCGTGGGACTCTACTCCTGCAGAGTTCCAAAAATCCCTCGATTCCGCACCGTGGCGCGGGCCGGATGCCATCATCTTCCGCGGTGACCTCGACAATAAAGATGATGGATTCAAGGTGCACTTGGCTGAAGATATCTATCCTAATCAGCCAAATATTCGCTACCGCGCAGTCTTCTTCAACCCCGAGGTCTTTGCGGAAGGCTGGGAGCTGGAGCAAACGGGTCCATTCGTAACGGCGGTGCGAACCCAGTAAGTTTACCCACACTTCCCCGGGGTTATCGGGGCGTGCACACTGGAACTTGGGCCAGACTGACGTACACTAATCGCCGTGTCAGATAGCCTTAAAACGAAATCAAAAGAAGCACGCCCCTCTGGGCTAAGTGTCGCCACAGCCCCTGCAGGGCTGCGCTGGACCGCGATCATCGCCGGGTTAATTGGTTTCCTGTGTTTTATAGCCACCCCGCTATTGCCAGTGAACCAAACCCAGTCTTCCTTTGATTGGCCGCAGAATGATTCGCTGCAATCTATCAATGCACCGCTTATCTCCGTGGCGCCAGAAAACCTGGAGGCCACCATCCCCATGTCCGCGGTGGATGAGCTCCGCGATGGCCAAAACATGGTCTACAGCACCGTCCCACCCGAGTCTAAGAAGGCCTCAAACCGCGGCCTATTTGTCCGCTCCGGCGATGACGGCCTGTCTGTGGTCTCGCTCGATGAGGTCCTGCTGACCTTAAGCGCTAAAGAAGTAGCGCAGCTTTCCGATGACGCCCAGCTGCACATCTCCGCCACCGGTGACGGCACCACCGTCAGCGTCGGCAAGCACAAAAAGACCACCGAGGATGACCTGCGCCCACAGGTCACCGGTGTGTATACCGAGCTCAAAGATGATGCCAATGTGCAAAGCTTGGTCGATGACGGGCTGAATATCCACGTCGATATCAACTCGCGGTTTACTTCTTCTCCCTCTCTGATTAAGTCCATCGCGATGTGGCTCGGCGTCGCCATGGTGATTATCTCGCTATTCTGCCTGTGCCGCATTGACCGCCTTGATGGGCAAAAGCTGCGCTTCATGCCAGAGACGTGGAAGAAGATTCGCCCCCTTGATGGCGTCGTCGCCGCAATCTTGGGCTTCTGGTATATCTTCGGCGCCAATACCTCTGACGATGGCTTCATCTTCTCCATGAGCCGCGTCTTCGATAACGCCACCTACATGGCCAACTACTACCGGTGGTACGGCGTGCCGGAGGCGCCATTTGGCTCACCGTACTATGACCTCGTCGCACTACTTTCGCAGATTTCCGCCGCGTCAGTCTTCGTCCGCCTGCCCGGACTGATTTCGGGCCTGATTATCTGGTTCATTCTCTCGCGGGAAATGCTGCCGCGCTTTGGGGACATCGTCGATGCCCGCCGCGTCAGCCACTGGACCGCCGCACTGATGTTCCTGGCCTTCTGGCTGCCGTATAACAACGGCACCCGCCCAGAGCCAATCGTGGCTCTAGGCGTGATGGTGACGTGGGCATCCTTTGAGCGCGCCCTTGCCACCCACCGGTTGCTGCCGGCCGCCGTGGGCACCATCGCTGCCACGATTACGCTCGCCGCTGGCCCCACTGGCCTTTTTGCGGTCGGTGTATTCCTCGTGAGCCTGCCACACCTATTCCGTGCCATGGCCGCGCGCGTGCCCGCCATGGGCGGCGGCGCTACCGGTTGGCTTAGCCTGGTTGCCCCTTTTTTGGCCTCCGGCACTGCCATCATCGTCGCCGCCTTTGGGGATCAAACCTTGGCCAGCGTTGCCGAATCCACCCGGGTGCGCTCGGAGGTCGGACCGTCGCTGCCGTGGTATTCCGAATACGCCCGTTATTCCACGCTCTTCCAAGAATCCGTGGATGGCTCGCTGACCCGCCGCTTCGCCGTACTCACCATGCTGTTTTGCTTGGTGCTCATCCTGGCTGCGTTTATCAAGGATCGCCGCGTTATTGGTGCCGCAGTCGGCCCCACCCAGCGCCTGCTCATCATCGTGGCGCTGTCGATGTTCTTCCTCATGTTCACCCCGACCAAGTGGACGCACCACTTTGGTATCTATGCCGGTGTTGCTGGGGTGATCGCTGCGCTGGCTGCCGTAGTGCTATCCCGGTTTGCGTTGCGCTCCCCGCGCGCCCGCACCTTTAGCATCGCCGCGGTGCTCTTTTTGCTCGCCATCTCCTTCGCGGGTTGGAATGCATGGTGGTATGTATCCTCCTTCGGCATCCCGTGGTGGGATCGCACGGTGCAGTTGAAGGGCGTTGAGGCCAACTCGATCCTGCTCGCCATCTCCTTGGTCGTTCTCGCGGTCGGCGTAGTGCAATCCTTGCGCCACAGCCATCGCAAATTGCAGGCCCAAGAGGAAGGCACGGAAAAAGAATTCAAGCAAGAAGCCGCCGCGAAGGTATCGCGCTCGGCCGGCATCATGTCCGCGCCCATCGCTGTAGCCTGCGCCATTGTGGTGGCTTTTTCGATGGCTTCTTTTGCCAAATCCACCGTCGCCCAGGCGGATTCCTACTCAGTGGGCAAGGGCAACCTTGCATCCTTGCGCGGTGATACCTGCTCGCTGGCAAATGAAACCTTGGTAGAAACCAATACCAATGACTCCTTCCTCACCCCAGTAGATGGTGACTTGGGCGATTCCTTGGTAGATAAGGATGAAACCAGCAACGGATTCGGGCCAAATAATATCCCCGAATCCATCGAGCCTGAGGATCAGGATTCTGCTTCTGTGGGTGCTATTGGAGATAGCTCCCAAGATTCCGACTCCACCAGCCAAGACGATGCCACCGCTGGTACGGATAAGGAATCCGGCGGGGATTCTTCTGATTCGCAGGAGACCCGCCGCGCTGGGAAGAAGGCTTCAGAAACCACCGATACTTCTGAAGGCGGTGTCCGCGGCACGCAGGGCGTCAATGGATCGACCATGCACCTGCCCTTCAACTTGGACTACACCACTGTGCCAGTCCTAGGCTCCTACACTGAAAGCCAAGAGTCGCTGTCCCAGGTAACCACGAAGTGGTATCACCTTCCGGAGACCACGGAAAATACCCCGGTTCTGGCTGTCAGTGCCGCAGGCAAGATTTATCACCACGATGTCAATGATGTGGAACAAGAGGGCATGGAGCTCACCTTGGAATACGGCACCATTGATGAGAATGGCAAGGTCACCGATAAGGGAGAAGAAGAGCTTTCCGATGTCGGCGCCACCCCCAAGTGGCGCAACCTGCGCCTGCCCATGGATAAATTGCCGGAAGAAGCCAATGTCGTGCGCCTAGTGGCCGAGGATGATTCCACCGATGAAGACGACTGGCTAGCCTTCACCCCGCCGCGCGTGCCGGAACTAGACACCATCAATAACCAGTTCCCTGCGAAAAAACCCGCACTCTTGGACTGGTCAGTGGCTCTGCAGTTCCCTTGCCAGCGCACCTTTGACCACTACGCCGGCGTAACCGAGATTCCGGAGTATCGCATCCTCCCAGATGCGGCGGCGCAGACCTCCCTGACGGATTTCCAATCCTTCTCCGGCGGCGGTGCTATGTCCACTGCGGAAGCGGTGAACTACTCCTACGAAATCCCGAGCTACCTCAATAACGATTGGGCCCGCGACTGGGGTGCCATTGAAAAGTACGAATTGCGTACCGATTCACAGGGCAATACCCCGGCCAAGGCAGAGATCGATTATGAGGACGTTACTCGTTCTGGACTGTGGAAAGAATCCGAGATGAAGATCCGGCCAGAGGGCGAGCAATAACGACCACCCCTAGCTGTGCAGCCAGCCGCAGCCGGTTTTATTGCGCCAGCTCACCGCGCAAAAAATCGGCGGCGTCCTGCACGCGCTGGCGCGCCACGGCCGGGGTGGACACGCGGTGGGTGGAGACGTAGTCGCGCTCTTTAGCTTGGGGGATGTGGACGCGATCGGCTATCTCATCCTCGGTCGCGGTCTGCACGAAGGTCTCAGGGAATTGCGTGGGCAGTTCATAGCCCACGCGGTAATCCTCCGGCAGGTTGGCCAGGGCGCCGAAGTCGGGGAAGGTGAGCAAGAGGGCATCGGCAGGCGCGAGTGCTGCTAACGCGCCGCCAGAAGAATATCCCCACGTGGTGACGTGGGAGGCGCCCTGCTCGCGGGCGTAATCAATGGCGCGGTCGACCGCCGTAACCATGTCTTTAACCGTATGTTTCGGCGCGAGCGGATAATCCACGTCAATGATCGTGGTGCCGGAAAGCTGCGCGGCGGCGGCGACCTCGGGGCACCACTGCATTTCCAGTGCCTTGCCATCGCCGCGCCACCAGCCACCGGAATGCAGTGATACCGCCCACCGGCCGGTGGGCTCGGACGGACGGAAAATGGTGCCGACCTCGGCTGATTCTACGGTAATGCCGTCTGTAAACGCCGTGCCTGGAAGCGCGTGATTAACCCCGGTGCCCAAAACCATCATGGCGGCGTGGGTGATGCGGTCTGGCAGCAGTGCGCAATACTGGTCTGCCTCCGGCGAACCACCGCCGGCCCAGGGCGGGCGGAAATCCGGCGTCTCATAATGGGCGTCGATATAAGAAACTAGCTGCTCTAGCTGTTCTTCCTCGCTCATCTGGCGGTCTTGCCCGCCGATGCGCCATTCTTGGCCGGGCTCTAGCGGCCGGTGCGGATCTTTATCGTGTGCATCAGTCATATCCCCGAGCCTACGCGTGCTCAGGGCACGTACAAGGCGTCTCGGGGAAGAACTGATTTACCAGATGGTCACCCGGTCCTCTGCGGCCAGGTACATTGCGGAGTCTTTGTCTACGTCGAAGGCCTCGTAGAACTCAGCGATATTCGCGGCGATGAGGTTGCAGCGGAACTCCGCGGGCGAGTGCGGGTCAATGGCCAGGTACTGGGTCGCCATCTCCGGGCGGATGGCCGTGCGCCAGACGCGGGCCCAGGACAAGAAGAAGCGCTGCAGGCCATTGTAGGTGTGCTCTGCCAATTCCGGCTCGGCGCCGTCAACCACAAATTCCTCTTCTTGGCCCAGCAGGTCAATGCCCTTATCAGCGCAGTAGTTCTTGTAAGCCACCACGGAAATGCCCAGTCCGCCCAGGTCACCAATGTTTTCGCCCAAGGTGAATTTGCCGTTGACGCCGGCGGATTCGGTGCCAGCCTCCTTCAGCACCGTGGGGACCTGGCCATCGAATTGCTCCACCAGCTTTGCCGTAAGCGCTTCAAAGTCCGCGCGGTCTTCATCGGACCACCAGGAGTTCAGGTTGCCCTGGCCATCGAATTGCGAGCCCTGGTCATCAAAGCCATGCCCGATTTCGTGCCCGATGACAGAACCAATGGCGCCGAAGTTCTCTGCGGCATCCGCATCAGGGTTATAAAACGGCGGGCGCAGGATGGCGGCCGGGAAGGTGATGTCATTGACCACCGGGTTATAGAAAGCATTGACGGTCTGCGGAGTGGTGACCCACTCATCGCGGTTGGCGGGTTTGCCAATCTTTGCCAGCTCATAGTCGTGGGAAAAGGCGGACCCGGCGCGGGCATTGGCAATCAGATCCGCGCCCTGGTCAGAAATCTCCAGCCCGGAGTAATCACGCCAGGTATCGGGGAAACCAATCTTGGCCTTGAACTGGGAAAGCTTTTCTAAGGCGCGCTCGCGGGTCTGCGGGGTCATCCACTCCAACTGGGAAATGCGCTCGCGGTAGGCGGCGATGAGGTAGTCCACCAGCTCATCCATCTCGCGCTTGGAGGATTCTGGGAAGTGCGCGTCTACGAACTCTTTGCCAATTTCCTCTCCTACCAGGCTTTCTGCCAGGCCCACCGCGCGCTTCCAGCGGTCGCGCTGCTGGGTGGCACCAGAAAGCCGGGTGCCGTAGAACTCGAAGTTCTTGGCGCCTACTTCTTCCGGCAAAAGGGCCGCGCGGGAGCGCAGAATGTGCCAGGTAGCCCACAGCTGCCAATCGGCCATGCGGTCAGCGGTAAAGAGCTTTTCCAGGTGCTCCAGGTAGGACGGCATCATATTGACCACGCGGTGCTCCGGCAGCTTTCCACCAGCGAGCAAGGCTTGGGTGATGGAAGGCAGCTCAGAAAATTCGCACGGGTTATTGGTCTTTACCGCATCGCGGGTAGAAACCACATCCCAGTGACCCGCCGCCAGTTCCTTTTCCAGGCCCACGATGCGCTCGGCGGCTACCTCGGTGCCGAGGCCAAATAGGCGGGTGGGCTCGATAAAGCCCAGCATCTCCGCCACGTGCTTTTCGTAGGCGGCCAGCGTTTCTGCGTGCGCTTCTTCGCGGTAGTAGGCCTCATCCGGCAGGCCTAGCCCGGATTGCACGATATAGGCAACGGCCTCTTCCGAGCCCGAGTCTTTTTCCACCCAGAACGTCGCCGGCGCCCCCACGCCCTCGCGCTCGAGCTCGCCCAAGCGGTGCGCCAATTCCGTGGGATCGGCCGCACTCAGGCGGTCAAGGTCCGCATCCAGCGGGGCCATGCCGGCATTGTTGACGCCCGCGGTATCCATGAAGGATGCATACAGCTTGCCGGGGCGACCATCGTTGTCTTTAACGATGTCATGAACTAGTTCTTCTGCTTCATCGCGCAGGGCGTGGAAAGTGCCATCCACACCGCGGTCATCTGGGACAACGTGATTTTCTACCCAAGGTCCGTTGACTAATTGATAAAGATCTTTCATGGTTGCCACTGTAGGCCAAACCTTCCAGTTAAGGTATGGACTATGGAAAAATTCCGCTTTCCACCAGCCCGGCCGCGCGTCCTATTTATCGCTGTCCTTGCCTTTGTGACGTTGGTCCTCGCCTTGCCCGCCATCGTCCACGCGGTGCTACCGCCACACCACGCCGATGTGGAGCAGGTAACCCTGTCTGATCCCAGCCAGGACTGGGATATTACCGTGTCCGATCTGTACTGCGAGCGCGACTATACTTCGCTGGCTAGCGTTGGCTGGACCTGCGGTGACGCCTCCGTGCAGGCGGTCATCGTGGAAGATACTGACGACGACGAGCACACCCTGCGCCGCATGGTCCGAGCCTATGGCATGGCTCCAGGCCTTCCCGAGGGCGAGGTCTATGAAGGAAAAGATGGTGCCCTCGCGCTTGCCGATGCCCCCTCCTCCACCGCCGCCATCTCCATCAACGGCACCGGTGCGGACGAGAATAAGGACTGGGTGGTCACCGTCACCGGAGATTCCGCGGCAACGCGCACGACCACTGAACGCATCTGGAAAGCCTTTGGGCAAGAGGAACTACCAGAAGAATTCACTGCTGATATCGCGGAGTTTTCTGGAAAGGCCTTGGTATAAATGTCTAAACTTTTTCGCACCGCGCTGTGGATTTTCTCCGGCCTGGGACTTATCGGTTTTATCTCCCAGACGGTCATCACCCTATTGATCTCACCGCTGATGGGCATTATCAGCATCCTCATCGCAGCGGTTCTTGTGGCAATTGTCATCGCGGTATTGCAGCTGAGCCCCATGTGGGCGCGCCCGGCGCGCGTATGGGCACCACTTGCCTTTTTATGGGGTTCTGGCATGGCCATTAGCTTGGCGGCTATAAGCTCCACACCGGTCATGCAGCTCGCCATCAATTCCGGGTGGGTCGATTCCTTCATGTCATGGAGCGGCGCCTATCCCGAAGAGATTTCCAAGGCCGCCGGCGTTTTATTCGTCCTGATGTCCTTCCGCCAGCTCAACCGCCCCTGGCACGGGTGGATGGTCGGCGCCGTCGTTGGCCTAGGCTTTGAAGCCAATGAAAACATCCTCTACGGCTCCATGGGCGCTACCACTCACCCGGATAGCGATTTCGTTGGGCTCGTACAGATGTGGGGCCTGCGCCTTATCGCTGGCCCTGGCCTGCACGTCTTGCTCACGGCCCTAGCCGGTTGGGGCATCGGCTGGGCTCTCTACGCTGCGGCCAAGCCGCTCTGGTGGCGCATCGGCGTGGCTCTCGGCTGCCTCGCGGTATCCTTTCTCCTGCACTTTGGCTGGAATTACCTGCACGATTCCGATACCGCGGCCGTCATCCAAGCCCTTTCCGTGGCAATCATCTTGTACCCGCTGAGCATCTGGCTCATACTGCGCGGCAATAAATACGCCAACAACGATGACAGCTATAGCCATAGCACTGCGGAGGACGCGCTAGTCTTCACGCGCTAATGCCCAGCGTGCTTGTTCTCCCAAAATTGTCCAAAACAACCGCATTCCGCAAAAATTTCTCCCGATTTTCGGTGAAACGCGGTTGCTTTGGACGCCTAAGCCTTCTGGAACCCACCCCAGTCGCATAAATATGTGGTTTAAAGCACATGTTGGTAGTGGGCTTCGCTACACTTTCTACAAGGCGCTTTTGCCACTAATCCTCCATTTTAAGGACTGAGGACCTTCATGAATGCCCCAACCCACGAGTCCCGCACGGATGACAGCACGGAAAGTACCAAGGGGGCAGCTCCAACAAATTCCGCAGAGGAAGTCAACCGGCAAAAGGCGGTGGGCTCCACCCTTTCTTGGGTCATCGCGCTTTTTGGCACCGGTGTTGGTGCCGGCATCCTCTTCTTGCCGCTCAACGCAGGCGCCTTCGGATTTTGGCCGCTCATCTTTGCCACCGTATTCATCTTCCCGTTGGTGTATTTTTCCCACCGGACCTACGCCCGCATAGTCAGCGGCGCGCCACAAGAACAACACGGTAAAGATGTCCTGGAGCTGGTGCGCTACTACCTTGGCCGCAATAGTGGCCTTTTCATCGCCGTCTTGTATTGGCTAGCCATCGTGCCGACGGTGCTCATTTACGGCATCAGCATTACCAATGTGGTCGATAGCTTCATCGTCAACCAGCTCGGCGGGCCGAGCATCAATCGGTGGATATTGTCCATTGCCTGCGTGGGCGTTATGACGGGCCTTTTTGCCATCGGCCGCCGCCCCATGCTGTGGCTGGCCCAGATGCTGGTCTACCCGCTCATCGTCGCCCTGGCGGCAACCTCCATTTATTTGATCCCCAAGTGGGATTTCGAAAGCTTCCTCAACGTTGAATACGAAGGCGGCCTCTGGGGAATCCTTAAGGGCATCCTGCTTATCCTGCCGGTGCTGGTCTTTTCCTTTTCCCACATGGCCGCGCTATCGCAGTTCTCCGTCGACGTGCAGCCGGCCTACGGCAAGAAGACGGAGAAGTTCGTCTCCCGCGTAGAGCTCTATACCGCTGCAATGCTCGTGGTATTTACCATGTTCTTCGTCTGGTCCTGCGTTCTCGCACTTGGCGCGGACGGGATGAAGGAGGCGGTCGATCAAAACATCCCGGTGCTGTCTTATTTCGCCAACGTCACAGGCACGCCATTCATTGGTTATATGGCACCGCTTATTACCATGTGTGCAATCATTTCTTCCTACTTTGGACACATGCTTGGTTCCGAGGAAGGTACAGAATATCTACTGCGCATTGCCGTGCCCCGCATGGCCAATAAGCTCTCGCGCCGCGCACTGCTCAACACCATCTATGTCATCGTATTCGTGGCAACGACGCTCGTCGCCGTCTTCAACCCCTCCATCATGGACATGATTTCGGTGGTTGGCGGCATCTTCGTGGCATTCTTGGTCTATCTGGTGCCGGTCTACATGTTTAAAAAGGTCGATGACTATTCCCAGTTCAAAAACGACATCTGGAATTACTTCGTCTTCGGCATGGGACTTGTCATCATGGCCGTGACTGTCTGGAACCTGATCTAAAAACCAGTCCCTCGGCGCTTATTGGCACACCCGAACTTGGCTTACCTGTGCTAGGGCTTGATTAACGTTTGCGCACGCTTGGCGCTCAAGGTCGGCCGCGGTGCGGGTGGCATCGCGAAGCGCCTGCTGCGCAGGTCCTTGCAGGTTGAGGTCGTTTTCAATGCGCGCGCCGATGGCTTCACTGGATCCGCCGACTGGGGCATTGTTGACACCGCGCATGACATCCGCGGTATGGGTCTGCGCATCGCCGTACGTGTTGGCGGCTACGGTAAACCCATGCCCAGTAGATACGGAGGCGTGGATGGTGCGATCATCAGACCAGCCGAATTTGGTGCCCCATACTCCGGGAATGTGATCGGTGCCGAAATCCTGTCGGTACCCATCCGCAGCAACGGGAGCTGCGGTAGCCATTCCCGCGAAAATGGGCGCCGCGATGGGATCGTGCTGGATCTCAGCAGTAAACCGCGCGACATCTTCGGTTGAGGTCTGCGTGGTTCCCCAGTAGCCGGTGTAGTGAGTCTCACTCAGCCCAAATTCCTGGATGATGCTGGGAATGGCCTGCGGGTAACGTCGGTCCAAGTCGCTGGCCACGTTATCGTCACTGTAGCGAATCATATGCTCCACTTTGGCCTTATCGGCGGCAGAACCATACTTGAGCACCCAATATCCCAGGTAGAGCTTGCTCAAGGACAGCGCCGGGCGGGACTCGTGGCTATTGGCGGTAGAGACGGTAGCGCCAGAATCGTGCCTAACGGTGATTTGCGTACGATCAGGCACGGAATGGGGATCAAGGCTGACCGCTTGGGCAGCAGGAATGGTCACGAAGGAAAGTGCGGTAACGAGAGAACTTATTGCCAGCTTTTTCATAACGCATATAGCGTAGCCGGGGTTCTACATCGTCGCAGGCTATAAGTGCAAAAAGTTCCCTTATTGTACTATCTATTGCAGCAATACTTCTAGGTCCCGCGCGTCCATGCCGTGCTTATGCATGGCGACGCGCCCGTGGGAATGCTCGATGCCCTCACGGTCCCAGTATTCTTCCGCGCGAACGGGATCGTGGGAGGCACCATTGGCGCGGACCACGCGCCACCAGGCGGCGTTACCTCCATGCCTATTCATGACGGTGCCGACGTTGCGGGCCCCGCACCCAGCGAGTTTTGCCACCTCCCCGTAGGAGGACACATTCCCGGGCGGGATAGCGGCCACGATGGCTAGCACGCGCTGTGCCAAATCAGAGGAGTCTGACATAAACGCCTCTCTCCCCGCGTTTAGTCCCTGGTGGGGTTGAGCACGTCATCGGATTCGGTGGGTTCATCCTCGGGCGCATCTTCTACCTCAGTCAGGGTGATGGTGGCCCCGGTGGAATCCGCGAGCAAGCACATGCGGCCAAAGGGGGAATCCCATGGTTCACGGATGATTTCACCGCCGAGCTCTACCGCTTTCTCGGCGGCGGCATCGATATCGCGCACCCCTAGGTAGGTCTGCCAGAAGCTCGGCACCTGGGGCGGGAACTGGCCTTCGGCATTCCACAGGCCCGCGAACGGGGCGCCGTCTTCTTCCGCGGTGGCGTAAATGAAATTCTCGTCCTCGGACTCCATGGCGCGAATCTCCCAGTTAAAAAGCTCGCCATAAAAGTCCATGGCCTGCTGGAATCGCGTCGTAGCGGTCAGCTCGTGCCATACCGGGGTGCCGGGTTCGCCACCGGCAACGAAGTGCTCCGGGCCGGAAGGCTGGATGAGGCCGAACATGCCACCGGCGGCATCGGCAAGCAGGGCCATGTGGCCCAGCTGCACGGGCTGGGGCGAGGCCAAGATGCGCCCGCCGAGGTTCTCCGTGCGCTGGCAATCGCCGTCGATGTCCTTGGAGAGGAAATAGGTCACCCAGGTATCCGGCATGGGGGCTTCCTCCGGCTGCGGGATGAGGCCGGCGATGGGAAGGCCTTGCAGGCGCGCCATCTGATAGGGGTTGTCCTCCTGGGTCTCGGCCGAGATTTCCCAGCCCAAGACCTGCTCATAAAAGTGGGCGGACTTGCGCGGATCCGAGGTGGTCAGATCGATCCAGTAGGGCATGCCTACTTCGGCTTCAAATGCGGGCATTTATAGATTCCTCCACTTTTCCGGATCAAAGTCATCATCTGCGGTGGCTTCATCAAAATAGTCATCGTCATCGTCAGGCTCGCCTACGCGCGCGCAGGTGCCTTCGATGCACACCTCATCGCCAATCTGCAGCGTGGCGCCGCGGCGGGTCTCGGTGTCACCGTTGACCGTGACCGCGCCTTCTGCGATAAGTTCCTTGGCTTCACCACCGGTGCCGACCAAGCTGGCCAGTTTAATAAACTGGCCCAATTTGATGGACTCGCCAGAAATTGCAACCTCAAGCATGCCGCCCAGCTTACCCAGAGCCCGTTGCCGCGCGGCTATGGGTGGGGGTGGACAGGCTTAGTCACGCGCGCGCAGGGAGACCGCCGTGCCCGTGGCGGTGACCAACAGCATGTCATTATTGGTGCCCATTGGG
Source organism: Corynebacterium sp. MSK310 (assembly GCF_030227355.1). Taxonomy (NCBI): domain Bacteria; kingdom Bacillati; phylum Actinomycetota; class Actinomycetes; order Mycobacteriales; family Corynebacteriaceae; genus Corynebacterium; species Corynebacterium sp. MSK310. The sequence continues at coordinate 4,167 of NZ_JASPFZ010000020.1, read as the reverse complement.
GAATAGTCGAAGGCGATGCCCACCACGCCATCAGCGCCCAATTCCTGGCCGCGGCGCCACAATTCATCCAGCGCCGCCTCGCGGGCCTTGATGGCTTCGCTTTCATAGCCAGAGGCGCGACCACCGGTGATATTGCGTATCGATGCCCCAAAGTCTTTGAGCATATTGATGCCGGTAACAGTCTCACCAGCGATGATGCGCAGGTATTTGGTGATTTCATAACCGTCGACGGTATTTGTGGTAGTAAAAATCATAACTTCAGGCTACATCGCAATAAGCCCGCGGATGCCTTCAAAGAGGATAACCACGCCGAGGAGCAGGAAGACGATGCCACTGACGATGTCCACCCACGCCGAGTTCTTGGCCATCCACTTCGATACCGCGCGCGTGCTCAAGCCGACGCCGACGAAGAGCACCAAGCTTTCCAGTACCAGTACCGCGGCGACGACGACGTTTCCGCCCACGCCCATTCCTGGGTCGATGAAATTGGCAAAGATGGCGCCGAAGAAGATGACCACCTTGGGGTTGGAAAGATCGCAGACCAACCCCATGCGGTAGGCCGTCTTTGCCTTGATGATGCCGTCCGGGGTGAATCCGCGCGGTTGGGGTGCCTGCTTTTCCGTGCCCACGACGGTGGCGGGTGCGCGCCGTTCCCGCAGGCCGGAGGAAATCGCGCTATAGGCCATCCACAGCAGATAGCTGCCGCCTAGGACCTGCAGGAGCACCAGGATGCCCTCATGCGTAGAGATCAATGCCGAAAGCCCGGCGAGCGACGCGATGGTCCAGAGGGCAAGGCCTGTCGTGCTGCCAATGGCCACCCACACCGCCGCGCGGGTGGACCGCGCACCCAGGCGGATAATCTGCACTACATCCGGCCCCGGCGAAGCCATGGCCGCGAACCATACGCCCATCAGGGTCACAAGGGCACCTATAGCCACCTAACACCTCCACATTCGTATGCATTTTTACTAACGCATTCAACTGTAGGAAGTGTCTCACCTGCAGCGAAACAGGTAACTACTGTGACTTCAGCAGCGCGGTGGCGCCCTCCCCGGCCATCACCACACCGAGCAGGCCAAAGACGAGGCCTGAGACCATATCGATGCCGGCGGAATACCGCGCCGTCCACCGCGCGGCCGCGCGCACGAGCAGCGCAAAGGCGGAAAACCACGCGAAGGACATGGCCGCGAGGATTAACGCCACCGCGATAGTCCACCCCACGGACATATCCGGGCGGATGAATTGGGCGAATACCGCACCGAAAAATACAAGAGCCTTGGGGTTCGACAGGTTAGTCACCAGCCCCAGCTTGAAGGCCCGCCAGTTGGTCATGTCTTCGACGTCGGCATCGCCAGCCGCCCGCGCCTGGTCCGCATAGTCTTCCGTGTCCACCTCGCGGGCGGGTGCGCGCCGCGCGGCTAACCCACTGCGCAGGGACGATACGCCCATGTACAGCAAGAAAAGCCCACCGAGCAATTGCAAGATGCTCAGCACGCCCGGCCGCGCCGTAATTAGCGCCGATAACCCGGCCAGGGAGGCGACAATCCAAAAGACCGTCCCGCTAAATACCCCCACCGCGCACAATAGCCCGGCGCGCGTGGATCGTGGGGCCACGCGGATGACCTGCACGATATCCGGGCCCGGAGACACCAAAGCCGCGAGCCAAATCCCCATCAGGGTAAGAAGTGAGGAAATGGTCATGAACTAGATCCTTGTACCAGATAGAGGTTTCAGTCTGTAAATAATAGTAGTGAAGTGTCCCGAGTTTTGTTCCTAGGCATTTGCCTTGATTTCTATTATTCCCTGTTGCGGGTTTTTCTTCCACAATTCGGTTTCCGCCTCGGCTGGGGTTCGGTATCCCAGGCTTTGGTGGAGCCTTACCTCGTTCCACCATGACACCCACTCGAATGTGGCGATTTCTACCTCGATAACGTCATTCCACCTGCGAGTATGGATGAGCTCGTTCTTGTAGGAGCCGTTAACGTTTTCAGCTAGAGCATTGTCGTAGGAGTCACCGACAGTCCCAGTAGAAGCAGTGATCCCGTGTTGGGAAAGGCGCTCGTTGTAGACAATGCTGACGTACTATAAGCCGTGATCCGAATGGTGAATAAGGCCTGTTGTTTCCCTCGCACACTTGGGTCGCTTGGTTGAGTGCTTGCAGCGGTAATGCCTGAAGTGCGCATCGAGTCCGATAATGCCCATCCGACGATCCGTCGGGAGTAAACGTCAGTGACAAATGCGGTGTACACAAAGCCTTTCTTCGTGCGCGCGTAGGTAATGTCGGCCACCCACAGCTTGTTCGGGCCTTGGGCTTTGAATTCACGCTCGACCAAGTCTGGGCGCAGATCCGACACGTTGAGGTGTGCGCGTTGTGATTGGTGATCTGCCTTTGCCTGTGCCAGAAACACCAGCCAGGCGCATCAGCCGGGCGGTTTGTTCGCGACCGATATCGATTCCGTCACGGTGAAGTGCATGCCACATCTTCCGCACACCGTAGACACCGTCATTATCCCGATGAATGGCACCAATGCGTTCAATCAGCACAACCGTCACGAAGGCGACGAGCGCTTAAGCCCTCGGGCTTTGGACTGGCGATAACCACGCGCGGTGATGAACCCACCAGCCCGGTTATTTTTCAACGCCAGTGCAGATGAACTCGACAGAGAAACAATCCCGGTATTTATCGATGAACCGGATCATAACCGGGGCTTGGGGCCTGGTCGTGAGGCGAAAAAAGCTGACGCGGCCTTCAGCAACTCGTTGGTATCTCGAAGCTGGTGATTTTCGCGGCGTAGCCACGCGTTTTCGGCGGCCAAATCTTCAGGCACAGGTTCTGGGGTGTTTCCCACGCGGCGGGCAGGCTTAAGTCCATTGACGAGCCGTGTGCCATGAAACCCCCAACTTTGGAGCTACTGCCTGGCATGCGGCTTGCATCGACATATTTTCCGCCAAGATGCGGTCTTCCACGAGACGGACCACACGGTCCTTTGCATCCTGGTCAAATTTTCTTGGCATGTTCCAGATTTTCCCATCTACTCAAACGGAACAAAACCTGGGACACTTCACGTGTGAGAAGGTTTCGTGCACAACTAGTGACATGAACTTTTTATTGCTCGGTGGTACCGGTTTCCTTGGAGGACACATAGCGACTGCAGCAGTCGAGCGAGGACATGAAGTTACTTGCCTTGCAAGGGGTAACGGGAAGGTTCCCAACGGAACTGACTTTGTGAGTTCGGACCGTGACCGTGACGGTGCGTACGATGAGGTTGCGGGGAAAACGTGGGACACCATTGTGGATCTGACGAGTCAGCCGAAGCATGCGCGGGATGCGGCGGCGAAACTCGAGGCCAAGCATCGTATATTTGTGTCCTCGAGCAGCGTATATGAGGATCAGGGAAGTATTTCTTCTGAGTCTGATTCCGTAGTCGCTCCGCTTGAAATTGACTACATGAAGAACATGGGGCAGTACCCAGCCGCAAAGTCTGCTTGCGAAACGATTTATCGCAGCACAAATCGGTCGGTAATGGTAGTTCGATCCGGTCTGATCGCCGGCTACGGCGACGAAACAGGGCGCAGTGGTTACTATCCGTGGCGCTTCGCGCATCCCACGGGTGAGAACGTGATCGTCCCAGACCCGGCGTTTCCCGTCGCTATGATTGATGTGAAAGACCTTGCAGGCTGGATAGTTGAGTCTGCAGAAGTTGGGACTTTCGGAACCTTTAACGCTACGGGGTTTGCTACTTCCTTGTCCGATGTGTTCAAGATTTCGCGTGAGTTAACCGCATCGGAGGCTACGGAACGGTTACGTCCACTAGTGTGGTGTAACGCTTGCTGATGGTGGGCCCCGGAAAGTAGTGGGCGGCCACCGCCAGTTAACCTTTCGACTCAACTACCACATCTCAGCGAAAGGCCTATGACGATGACCGCTGCACCGCATTCTATCGACCCGACAGCCTATCTGGATGATCTGCTCGCCCAAGCATCTCCGGATTTGATGCGCCAGATGCTGCAAGGGTTTATCAACCAGATCCTCTCCGCCCAGGCTGACACCGTCTGCGGCGCCGAATACGGAGTTGTCTCCACCGAGCGGGTCAACCACCGCAACGGGTATCGCCACCGCGACCTTGACACCCGTGTCGGCACGATCGACGTGGCGGTGCCGAAACT